>NZ_JBSFDA010000042.1:0-67488 GCF_053593675.1 Streptomyces sp. NPDC002156
GTGTGTCTGTATTTGGCATGCGCATGACTACGTGAAGGCTGTGTGCGCAGGTAGCGACTCCGTCGGTGCGCGCAGGTAACGACTCCGTTTCCGCGCGGTTTTCCTTCCGGTTCCCCCCTTGACGCCTGCCTTGGTCCGGTCCTACCTTCCTGCCATCCGATAGGAAACCTTCCTAACAGTCATCGTGGAACACCCACCGCCGGTGACCGTGAAAAACTGGGCGACGGAAAGGCAGGTGCAGACCCCCATGGCAGGAACCGCAGGCACGCCAGGCACCCCGCGCGTCCTGCGTGCCATGAACGACCGGGCCGCCCTGGACCTCCTCCTGGAGCACGGGCCCCTGTCCCGCACCCGGATCGGCAACCTCACCGGACTGTCGAAGCCGACCGCCTCCCAGCTCCTCGCCCGCCTGGAGGCCGCCGGTCTGGTCCTGGCCACCGGCACCAGCGAGGGCCGGCCGGGCCCCAGCGCCCAGCTGTACGCGGTGAACCCCGCCGCCGCCCATGTCGCCGGGCTCGACGTCACCCCCTCGGGCATCCGCGCGGCCGTCGCCGACATCACCGGCCGCACCGTCGGACACTTCGAGCTGCCCACACCCGGGCGCGGAACACAGGGTCCCGTCGACCGTGTGCTCCAGGCTCTCGACGGGGCGGTCAAGGACGCCGGTCTGCACCGCACCGATGTGCACCGGCTCGCCATCGGCACCCCCGGCGCCTTCGACCCCACCACCGGCAACCTCCGCTACGCCAAGCACCTGCCGGGCTGGCACTCACCCCGGCTGCTGGAGGAACTGGCCGCCGCACTGGGCCAGATCCCCTTCGAGGTGGAGAACGACGTCAACCTCGCCGCCATCGCCGAACAGCGCATCGGCACGGCACGCGGCCACGAGAGCTTCACCCTGCTCTGGGGCGAGCGCGGCTTCGGCGCGGCGGTCGTGATCGGCGGCCGACTGCACCGGGGCGCCACCGGCGGTGCGGGCGAGGTCGCCTTCCTCCCCCTGCCCGGCGCGCCACTCGTACGCAATGTCGCCCGCAGCAACGCGGGCGGTTTCGAGGAACTGGCCGGCCTGCGGGCCCTGTTGAACCTGGCCCGCGAGCACGGACTGACTCCGCCGCCCGGCGGCAGCCCCGCCGCGAAGGCCGCGGCCGTGGTCGCCGAGGCGGCCCGCGCCACCGACGGTCCTGGCGCGGCCGTTCTCGCCGAGTACGCCACCCGGCTGGCGACCGGACTCGCCGCGATGGTCGCGGTGATCGACCCCGAACTCATCATCCTGGCGGGCGGGGTGATCACGGCCGGCGGAGAACCCCTCCGTGCCCTGATCCAGTCCGAACTCGCCGAACTCGCCGTACCCCGTCCCGCCATCCGGCTCAGCACGATCCCCGACGGGCCCGTGCTGTGCGGAGCCCTGCAGGCCGCTCTCGCGGCCACCAGGGACGAGGTCTTCGACACCACGGATCGCACCCCCTGATCCGCCAGTCCTCCCTCTTGCCCTTCCTCCCCTTCTGACGCTCCCGTCACCACCCGTGCGCCCGCCCTGGCACCGGCATGCCCGCACGCCGAACGTCCGCCATCCCGAGAACACCCGTAGAACACCCCTCTGCCAAGGAGTTCCGTCATGCCCAGAATCAGCCGTGTCTGTCTCGCCGGCGCCCTCTCGGCGCTCGCCCTGACCGCGACCGCCTGCACCGGATCCAGCACCTCCGGCGCGACCGACGACCCGAACCAGAAGACGACCATCACCTTCTGGCACCCCTGGAGCGCCCCCACCGAGGTCAAGGCGATCGAGGCGAACATCGCGGCCTTCGAGAAGGTCCACCCCAACATCACGGTCAAGGTCGTCGGCAACGTCGACGCCGACAAGGTGAACCAGGCGCTGCGCGCCGGCGGTTCCAACGCCCCGGACGTGGTGGCCTCCCCCGAGACCAGCAACGTCGGCAAGTTCTGCTCCTCCGGTGTCTTCGCCGACCTCGACCCGTTCCTGAAGAAGTCGAACGTCGACACCGCGAAGACCTTCCCCAAGCCGATGCTGGACTACACCCAGTTCGAGGGCACCCGCTGCGCACTGCCCCTGCTCGGCGACGCGTACGGCCTCTACTACAACAAGACGGCGTTCAAGGAGGCGGGCATCACCTCCCCGCCGAAGACGCTGTCCGAGTTCAAGGCCGACGCCGTCAAGCTGACCAAGAGCAAGGGCGACAGCTACTCGCAGCTCGGCTGGATGCCGAACTTCCACGGCTACGAGGTCACCGTCCCGCACCTCGCGGCGCAGTGGAGCCCCGAGTACTTCACGGCCGACGGCAAGTCGAACGTCGCCAAGGACCCGGCCTTCAAGGAGCTGATGACCTGGCAGCAGGACATGGTCAAGTCGCTCGGCGGCTTCGAGAAGCTGGAGAAGTACCGCGCCACCTTCGGTGACGAGTGGTCGGCGCAGAACCCGCTGCACACCGGCCAGATCGCCATGAACATCGACGGCGAGTGGCGCGGCGGGATGATGAAGGACGCCGGGGTGAAGTTCGACTGGGGCGTCGCGCCCTTCCCGGTGCCGGACGACCAGGCCGACACCTACGGCAAGGGCTTCCTGACCGGCACGGTCATCGGTCTCGCCAGCACCAGCAGCAAGCAGAACGCCGCCTGGGAGCTGGTGAAGTACATGACCACCGACACCGACGCGGTCGTCTCCTTCGCCAACGCCATCAACAACGTCCCCTCGACGTTCGCGGCGCTGAAGTCCCCGAAGCTCAAGAACGACGCGACGATGCAGGCCTTCGTGAAGATCGCCGAGAACCAGTACAGCAACACCGCGCCCGCCGCGGTCAACGGCAGCGCCTACCAGGAGACCCTGCAGAACCTCGCGTACGACTACGAGTCCGGGAAGACCAAGGACCTGGACGCGGGGCTGAAGAAGACCGCCGCGCAGATCGACACCGACATCAACAAGGCGAAGTAGCCCATGGCCATCCTCTCCGGCCACTCGGCGGCGCTTCGTTCGAAGCGCCGCCGGGAGGGGCTGCGCACGCTGGCGTTCCTCTCCCCCTGGCTCATCGGTTTCAGCGTCTTCTTCGTCTATCCGCTGCTGTCGACCGTCTACTTCTCCTTCATGAAGTACGACGGCTTCAAGCCGCCCACCTTCAACGGCCTGGACAACTGGACGTACGTCTTCACGCAGTACCCCTTCTTCTGGGCCGCGATGCGCAACACCCTGTGGCTCGTGGTGATCATGGTGGCGTGCCGGGTGGCCTTCGGGCTCGGCGTCGGGCTGCTGATCACGAAGATCAAGACGGGCGCGGGGATGTTCCGTACCTTCTTCTACCTGCCGTACCTCGCCCCGCCCGTGGCCGCGACCCTGGCCTTCGCCTTCCTGCTCAACCCCGGTACCGGGCCGGTCAACCAGGTGCTCGGCGACCTGGGACTGCCGCAGCCCGGCTGGTTCAACGACCCGTCCTGGTCGAAGCCGGCGCTGACCCTGCTCGCGCTGTGGGGCATCGGCGACCTCATGGTCATCTTCATGGCGGCTCTGCTCGACGTGCCCAAGGAGCAGTACGAGGCGGCCGAACTCGACGGCGCCGGCTCCTGGAAGCGCTTCCGGTACGTCACCCTGCCGAACATCTCGCCCATCGTGCTGTTCGCCGTGGTCACCGGGGTCATCCAGACCATGCAGTACTACACGCAGCCCCTCATCGCCGGTAAGACGGCCAGCGGTGTCATCGGGGCCGGGGCCGGTCAGATCTACGAGCCCGGCTACCCGGGGAAGTCCACGCTGACGCTCCCCCAGCTCGTGTACACCCTCGGCTTCCAGCGCTTCGACACGGGCTCCGCGTGCGTGGTCGCCCTGGTGCTGTTCATCCTGTCCATGGCGTTCACCGCGCTGCTGATGCGCCGCCGCAGCGGCCTGATCACGGTGGAGGACTGATCCCCTTGACCAACACCGTCACCGCACGTCCCCCGGCCCCCGCCACGCACGGCCCGGCCGCCACGACCGGCCGGAGCCCGGCGGCCCGTGCCGCCCGCCGCAAGGAGCTGCTGCACTGGATCGCCGTGCACTCCCTCGGTATCGCGGCCGCACTGTTCTTCGTACTGCCGTTCGTGTTCATCCTCCTCACCTCCCTGATGGACGATCAGCAGGCGCTGACCAGCGCGCTGTGGCCGCGCTCCTGGAACTGGGACAACTACACGAAGGTCTGGAACGCCCCCGGCTTCCTCACCTGGTGGCGCAACACCCTGCTGTACGCCGGTCTGGGCACCCTCCTGACGGTGCTGTCCAGCGTCCCGGTGGCCTACGCCCTCGCCAAGTTCCGCTTCCGGGGACGCCGGATCGCGATGATGCTCGTCGTCTCCGCGATGATGCTGCCGCCGCAGGTGGTCATCGTCCCCATGTACCTCTTCTGGGCGAAGCAGATGCATCTGACGGGCACCCTGTGGCCGCTGATCATCCCGATGGCCTTCGGCGACGCCTTCAGCATCTTCCTGCTGCGCCAGTTCCTGCTGACCATCCCCGACGAGTACCTCGACGCGGCCAAGGTCGACGGCTGCGGCGACCTGCGCACCCTCGTACGCATCGTGATACCGCTCGCCAAGCCGGGGATCGCCGCCGTCGCCCTGTTCCAGTTCTTCTACTGCTGGAACGACTACTTCGGCCCGCAGATCTACGCCAGCGACAACCCGGCGGCCTGGACGCTCAGTTACGGGCTGGAGTCCTTCAAGGACAATCACCACACGAACTGGAACCTCACGATGGCCGCGACCCTGCTCGTCATGGCCCCGGTGATCGCCGTCTTCTTCTTCGCGCAGAGAGCCTTCATCGAAGGCGTGACCCTGACAGGAGTCAAAGGATGAAACTGGCGGTCGTCGGCGGCGGCTCGACGTACACACCGGAACTGATCGACGGTTTCGCCCGGCTCAGGGACACCCTGCCCATAGAGGAACTGGTGCTCGTCGACCCGGCCGCCGACCGGCTGGAGCTGGTCGGCGGGCTCGCCCGGCGCATCTTCGCCAAGCAGGGGCACAACGGGAAGATCACCACCACCGGCGACCTCGACGCGGGCGTCGCGGGCGCCGACGCCGTGCTGCTCCAGCTGCGCGTCGGCGGCCAGGCCGCACGGCAGCAGGACGAGACCTGGCCCCTGGAGTGCGGCTGCGTCGGCCAGGAGACCACCGGCGCGGGCGGACTGGCGAAGGCGCTGCGCACGGTGCCCGTCGTCCTGGACATCGCCGAGCGTGTCCGCCGTACCAACCCGGACGCCTGGATCATCGACTTCACCAACCCGGTGGGCATCGTCACCCGCGCCCTCCTGGAGGCCGGCCACAAGGCGGTGGGCCTGTGCAACGTGGCGATCGGCTTCCAGCGGAAGTTCGCCGCGCTGCTGGGGGTGACCGCCGCCGACGTCCACCTGGAGCACGTGGGCCTCAACCACCTCACCTGGGAGACGGGCGTCCGCCTGGGCGGCCCCGAGGGCGAGGACGTCCTCCCCCGGCTCCTCGCGGAACACGGCGACGCCATCGCCGACGACCTCCGTCTTCCGCGCCCTGTCCTGGACAGCCTGGAGACGGTCCCGTCCTACTACCTGCGCTACTACTACGCCCACGACAACGTCGTACGGGAACTACGCACCAAGCCCTCCCGGGCGGCCGAGGTCGCGGCGATGGAGGCGGAACTGCTGCGCATGTACGGCGATCCGGCCCTGGACGAGAAGCCGGAGCTGCTCGCCAAGCGCGGCGGCGCCTTCTACTCGGAGGCGGCGGTGGACCTCGCCGCGTCGCTGCTGGGCGGGGGCGGCAGTCCCTACCAGGTGGTGAACACGTACAACAAGGGGACACTGCCCTTCCTGCCGGACGACGCGGTGATCGAGACCCAGGCGGCGGTGGGCCCGAAGGGTGCGACTCCCCTTGCCGTCGCGCCGGTCGACCCGCTGTACGCGGGGCTGATCGCCCATGTCACCGCCTACGAGGAACTGGCCCTGGAAGCCGCTCTGCACGGCGGGCGGAACCGGGTCTTCCGGGCTCTTCTCGCCCATCCGCTGGTCGGACAGTACGACTACGCGGAGACCCTGACCGACACCCTGATCGCGCACAACCGGGAGCATCTCGCGTGGGCATGACCGCACACGTCCTCGCCGTCGACGCCGGCAACAGCAAGACCGACGTGGCGGTGGTCGCCGCCGACGGCGAGGTGCTGGCCACCGCGCGGGGAGGAGGGTTCCGGCCGCCGACCGACGGCCTCGACGTGGCGGTCTCCGGGCTGGCAGCCGCCGTCGACGAGGCCTTCACCACCGCCGGGGTCACCTCCGTCGACCGGGTCTCGGCGTGTCTCGCGAACGCCGACTTCCCCGTGGAGGAACAGCAGTTCACGGCCGCGCTGCGGGCACGCGCGTGGGGTGCGAGTGTCGACGTACGCAACGACACCTTCGCGATCCTGCGGGCCGGGATCACCGAGCCGCGCGGGGTCGCCGTCGTCTGCGGCGCCGGCATCAACTGCGTGGGGATGACCCCGGACGGCCGCACCGCCCGCTTCCCCGCGCTGGGGCGCATCTCCGGTGACTGGGGCGGCGGTTGGGGCCTGTCGGAGGAGGCCATGTGGCATGCGGCGCGGGCGGAGGACGGGCGGGGCGGTCCGACGGCGCTGCTCACCGCCCTGCCCGCGCACTTCGGGCTCACCTCCATGTACGCGCTGATCGAGGCCCTGCACCTGGGGCACGTCGACAACGCGCGGCGGCACGAGCTGACGCCGGTGCTGTTCGCGACGGCGGCGGACGGTGACCCGGTGGCGTGCGCGCTGGTGGACCGGCTGGCCGAGGAGGTGGTCGCCATGGCCACGGTCGCGCTGAACCGCCTCGGTCTCCTCGAAGAGGAGACGCCGGTTCTGCTGGGCGGCGGTGTACTGGCCGCCCAGCACGCCCGGTTGACGGACCGCATCACCGAACTGCTGGCCGCACGGGCGCCCAAGGCGGTCGCGCAGGTCGTCACGGCGCGGCCGGTGCTGGGCGCGGCGCTGCTGGGCCTCGACCACACGAACGCCCCGGCGGAGGTGCACGCGCGCGTACGGAGCTTCTACGAGGACTGAGAGGACCGACACCAGGTCCGATACGAGGTCTGACCCCCTTCGTACGGGAACCGAACAGATTCCGGCGGCGTATTCATGGGCAGAGGGGTGGTGCGGGGAGCGCGGGTATGTCCGAATGCAGGACAGCGCGCCCCCGCACAACGCCTCCGCACTGCAACACAACGCGGCCGCACTGCGATCCGATCAAGATCCAGTGAAGGCCGGTGCGGATTGTCAGTGCCGGGGGCGATACTGGCGGTGACGGATGACCATGGGGGAGGTCACAGTGACATCCACGAGCAGTGCGGCACCACCGGCGCCCAACTCGCCCGGCACAGTGGGCACGACCGGCACGCCCGCCGCCCCGCCCCCACCCGCCGTCCCGGCGCAGGCGGGCGCGGGTCCGGCCCCCGGCGTCCCCCAACCGCCGCGCCGCACCGCCTTCGCCGAGGGCGTCGACCAGCTGCGGGCCGCCGCGACCACCGAGCCGGGCCGGCTGCGGATCATCGGCGCCCTGCTCGCCGCGCTCGTCGTGGCGTTCGGCGCCGTCACCGCCTGGCAGATGACGGACCGTTCGTCCGCCGCCGACGACGTGCTGCACAACAGCCAGCCCCTCAGCTCCGCCGCCGCGGACATCTACAGCTCCCTCGCCGACGCCAACACCGCGGCCTCCAGCGGCTTCCTGGCCGGCGGTGACGAGACGGCGGACTCCCGCGAGCGCTACCAGCGGGACATCCGCAACGCCGCCGCCAAGCTTTCCAGCGCCGCGACCAACTCCGAGCCCGACTCCCCGTCGGCGGCGACCATCGCCAGGCTCAACGAGCTGCTGACGGAGTACACGGGGTACATCGAGCGGGCCCGCGCCAACAACCGGCTGGGCTTCCCCGTCGGCGGCTCGTATCTGCGCCTGGCCAACGAGAAGATGCAGGACGAGATGCTCCCCGAGGCGGAGAAGCTCTACGCCAGGGAGAACCAACGGCTGCGCTCCGACTACGCGGACGCGACCTCGTACCCATGGGCGGCGATCGGGCTCGGTGTCGTCGTGCTCGGCGCCCTGGTCTGGGCCCAGCGGCGCAACTACCGGCGGACCAACCGGGTACTGAACCACGGTCTGGTGGCGGCGACGGCCACCGCGACGGTCGTCCTGCTGTGGCTGGTCGCCGGGCAGAGCTTCGCCCGCTCGGGCCTCAACGACTCCTACGACCACGGCATCCGCTCGCTGAACGTCCTGCACGACGCCCGGATCGCCTCCCTGAAGGCGCGCGGCAACGAGAACCTGACGCTGGTGGCGCGCGGCGCGGAGACGACCGAGCTGAAGGACGGCTCGGTCGTCGACGCCTACGACAACGACTTCCAGGTGGACATGAGGACGCTCGGCAAGGGCCTGGCCGAGGCCGAGCGGCTCGCCGACGACCGGGCGGGCAAGGAGCCGGTCACCACGGCCGTCGGCGGCATGGAGGAGTGGGAGAACCGCCACAGGACCGCGCAGACGGCGTACAAGTCGGGTGACTTCCAGCAGGCGCTCGCCAAGGTCATAGGCGGCAAGGACGACAAGCCGACCGGCGAGTGCTTCGACAACGTCGACACGGCGCTGAAGACGGCCATCGGGCACGAGCAGACGGAGTTCCGGCAGGCCGCCGGAAACGGCCGGGACGCGATGACCGGCCTCCCGGTGGGCGCCGGTGCCCTCGCCGTCCTGGGGGCGGCGGGCGCGGTGCTCGGCATCGGCCGCAGGCTGTCGGAGTACCGCTGATGCGGTCCGACACGGTAGAGATGCGGTACGACGCAGTACAAGGGAGTGCGGCGGCAAGGAAGTTCGGGCGATGAGAGGGGGCGTGACGATGAACGCACAGCGGCTTCTGCGGGGTCCGCGCACCGGTCTCCAGGTCCTGCGGGCCGGTCTCCGGACGCTGCGGGCCGGACTGCGGGGCTGGGGCGGTGTCGGGGCGATGGCGGCCGTCTGCGCCCTCGCGGTGGCCTTCGCGCTGCTGCTCCCGCTGACCCAGTCGTCCGGCGACGGCAGCACGGGCACCGGCGGCCAGGGCGTCGCCGAGGGCATCCAGGCGAAGGCGGAGGCCTGCGTGAACGCGCAGGACCAGAGCCCGCCCCCGTCCGTCCTGGACGGGAAGACGATCGAGGCGATCAAGGCCCGCAAGGGCGAGGACCGCAAGCTGATCGTCGGCGTCGACCAGAACAGCTACCGCTGGGGCTACCGCGATCCGAACGGCGGCCCGGAGGCCTCGCTGGAGGGCTTCGACATCGACCTGGTCCACCGGATCGCGAAGGACATCCTCGGCGACGAGAACGCCGTCCAGTTCAAGGCCATCCCGACCAACCAGCGCATCCCGGCGATCAAGGCCGGCCTCGTCGACATGATCGTCCGCACGATGACGATCAGCTGTTCACGACTGGAGGACGTGTCCTTCTCCGCCCCGTACTTCCTCACCGGCCAGCAGGTCCTCGCGCCCAAGAGTTCCACGATCAAGGGGTACGACAAGACTCTCGACGGCAAGAGGATCTGCTCGGCGGACGGTTCCACGGCGCTGGAGAAGCTGACGGAGGACAAGGCAGCCAAGAAGGCCGCGGTCGCCTCCGCCGACATCGCCACCACCGTCCCCAACCAGCTCGACTGTCTCGTACAGCTCCAACTCGGCCTGGTGGACGCCGTGGTGACCGACGGCGCGCTCGCCGCGAGCCAGGCGGCCCAGGACCCGACGGTGGAACTGAAGGGCGCCACGTTCACCAAGGAGTACTACGGCGTGGCGGTGAAGAAGGGTGCGAACGACCTGGCGGCACGGGTCAATCGCATACTGGAGCAGTACCGCCAGGACGGCGGCTGGCAAACGTCGTACGACAAATGGCTGCTGCCCACCCTGGGCAGTGACTCCCAGTCGGCGAAGCCGCCGGTGCCACGCTACAAGTGACGGGTTCACCAACCAGGTTCACCAACCAACCAACCAACTGACCGCAGGGCCGACTAGTCGAGGTGATCGATGGGCGTCACGGGAGCCACCGGG
Organism: Streptomyces sp. NPDC002156; assembly: GCF_053593675.1. Taxonomy (NCBI): domain Bacteria; kingdom Bacillati; phylum Actinomycetota; class Actinomycetes; order Kitasatosporales; family Streptomycetaceae; genus Streptomyces; species Streptomyces sp. NPDC002156. The sequence goes on from NZ_JBSFDA010000042.1 coordinate 10,054, forward strand.
CCGGTGATGGACCGGGACGAGGTGGACCGTGCGCTGGCGCGGCTCGGCGCGGAGCACGAGGCGATCGAGACCTCGCTCCTCGCCCTCCAGGACCACGCGGGCCGCAGACTCCTCGAAGGCGCCGAGCTGACCGGCACGACCAAGGAGCGCTGGACGTCCGCGGACGCGTCGATCACGCTGCTGTGGGCGTACTTCGACGCGTACTCGGACGCGTTGCGCTCCGCCCGTGAGATCCGTTCCCGCCGCCGCTGGTCCAGCCGCGAGGACCTGGTGGAGCTGACGGAGCTGCTGCGCGGCGAGTGCGTCACGGTCGCGGGCAGCGCGACGGCCACGGCCAACGCGCCCACCCTGCACGGCACCAGCCGGCTCAGCCAGGCGTACTCGCTGGCCGCCCTGGTGGAGCGGATGAACGAGCTGTACGCGAGCTCACTGGACATGGTCGTCACCGCCGACGCCGTCTGGTCGGCCCTGCCCGCGCGGATAGATTTACTGGCCGCGGAGCTGCAGCGCACCCGCCAGCTGGCGCACTCCGTGGGCGTGCGCCCCGGCGAGCACCCGGCGGGCGACGACCTGGAGCGCATCACGCGCACCCTGACCGCCCTGCGCGAGCGGGTGATCTCCGACCCGCTGGCGTTCTGGCTGCCCGCACAGGGCAGTTCGGCGCCCGGCGGCGGCCGTCCGGACACCACGGTCTACGACCGTGAGGCGCGCGCCCTGGAGGACGTCCGCCGGGAGATCGACGCCGTGCTGACGGTCCGCCAGGACGCGGAGGCGCGGCTCGTCAACCTGCGCGACCTGCTGTCCCGCGCGGACCGCACACTCGCCGAGGCGCGCAGCGCGCGCGGTGAAGTGCTGGCGAAGATCGCCGCGTCCGAGGTGCCCGCGGTGAGCGGCCCGCCCACCGCGCTCCAGGAGCAGCTGTCGACGGCCGCCGAGTACCGCCGACACGCCCAGTGGCACCGGCTCTCGCCGCTCCTGGAGTCGCTGGAGGCGAAGGCGGAGGACGAACTGATGCGCGCCCGCGAGTCGTTGACGGCGGTCACCCAGCCGCTGGCGGTCCGCGCGGAGCTGCGCGGGCGGCTCGACGCGTACAAGGCGAAGGTGGCCAGGCACGGCCTCGCGGAGGACCCGCTGCTGATCGAGCGGTACGACGCGGCGCGCCGCATGCTGTGGAGCGCGCCCTGCGACCTGCGGGTCGCGGAGCAGGCCGTGCTGCGTTACCAGCAGGCCGCCGCCGAGTTCTTCGGCGGCCCGCGGGTGCCCGGCCAGGCCGGGCCCAGTGACCGGAGGGGGGACTACTGATGAGCGAGACCGAGAGCGGGACAGAGCAGCAGAAGTGCCAGCGGCCCGACTGCGAGGGCAGTTACGAGGACATGGGCGGCGGCGAGCTGTACTGCGACACGTGCGGACTCGCACCGGTCGTGTCGGCCACCGGCATGGTCGGTTCACCGCCCACCGGGGTCACCGGGGGCGGCAAACGGGGCTCCGGGCGCGGCAGTTCGTCCTCGTCGAGCTCCCGCGCCTCCTCCCGTACCTCTCGGTCCTCGCAGTCCCGCCGCTCGGTCTCCGGGCGGCTCTCGCGAGCCCTGTCGGGGAAGTCGACGGGCCGTTCGGTGTCGGTGCGCAGCTCGGGGTCGACCGCCGGGTCCTCCGGGCGCGGGCGGCTCGGTGTGGGTCTGGTCGAGGTGCCGGGGGTGCCGCGACCCGACCCGCGCGCGATGGTGCTGGAGAACCCGGAGGTTCCCGAACGCAAGCGGTTCTGCTCGCGCTCCGACTGCGGGGCGCCGGTGGGGCGGGCGCGCGGCGAGGGCCGGCCGGGGCGCACGGAGGGGTTCTGCACGAAGTGCGGACACCCGTATTCGTTCGTGCCGAAGCTCGAGACCGGTGACATCGTGCGCGGCCAGTACGAGGTGGTGGGCTGTCTGGCGCACGGCGGTCTCGGCTGGGTCTATCTCGCCGTGGACCGGGCCGTGTCCGACCGGTGGGTGGTCCTCAAGGGCCTGCTGGACACCGGCGACCAGGACGCGATGGCCGCGGCGATCTCCGAGCGGCGCTTCCTCGCGGAGATCGAGCACTCCAACATCGTGCGGATCTACAACTTCGTGGAGCACCTCGACCAGCGCACGGGCTCGCTCGACGGCTACATCGTCATGGAGTACGTCGGCGGCAAGTCGCTGAAGGAGATCGCCAACGACCGCCGCACCCCGGCCGGCAAGCGGGACCCGCTGCCGGTGGAACAGGCGTGCGCGTACGGCATCGAGGCACTCGAAGCGCTCGGTCATCTGCACAGCCGCAACCTGCTGTACTGCGACTTCAAGGTCGACAACGCGATCCAGACCGAGGACCAGCTGAAGCTGATCGACATGGGCGCGGTCCGCAGGATGGACGACGACGAGTCGGCCATCTACGGCACGGTCGGCTACCAGGCGCCTGAGGTCGCGGAGGTCGGCCCGTCGGTGGCGTCCGACCTGTACACGGTCGCGCGCACGCTCGCCGTGATGACGTTCGACTTCCAGGGCTACACGAACGTGTTCGTGGACTCCCTGCCCGACCCCGACCACATCGAGGTCTTCCGCCAGTACGAGTCGTTCTACCGGCTCCTGGTCCGCGCCACCGACCCCGACCCGGCCCGCCGGTTCGCGTCCGCGCAGGAGATGGCGGAGCAGCTGACGGGCGTCCTGCGCGAGGTGGTGTCGCTCCAGACGGGGCGGTCCAGGCCCGCGCTGTCGACGCTGTTCGGGCCCGAGCTGAAGGTCACGGACTCGGAGCTGTTCGGGGCGCTCGACGGGGACGTGTCGCGGCTGGGGGCACGCGTGGTGACGCCGGGCAGAAAGTCCTCGGCGCCGGCCGCTCCCGCCCTCGGTGGCACCACCAGGGCGCTCACCGGCACCCCGCGGCTCGTGAAGGCCATCGCCGCCGGTGCCGCCGCGCTCGCTCTGCCCGTGCCCCGGGTCGACCCGACGGACCCCAACGCGGGCTTCCTGGCCGGGCTGATGGCCTCGGCGGCCGGTGAGCTGATCGCGGCCCTCGCGGTGGTCCCGGCGCAGTCGACCGAGACCCGGCTCCGGCAGGTCCGGGCCCAGCTGGAGAACGGCGACCCAGCGACCGCCCTGGCGTCGCTGGTCGAGCTGGAGGAGGAGCGGCCCGACGACTGGCGGGTGGTCTGGTACCAGGGCGTGGCCGCGCTGGTGACGGGCGATCACGAGAGCGCCGCGCTGTCCTTCGACGCGATCTACGACGCCTTCCCGGGCGAGAGTCCGCCCAAGCTGGCCCTCGGGCTGTGCGCGGAGGTGCTCGGGCAGCTCGACAACGCCGCCGAGTACTACCGCCTGGTGTGGACGACCGACCCTAGCTATGTGAGCGCCGCGTTCGGCCTGGCCCGCGTCCAGCTGGCGGCGGGCGACCGCCGTAGCGCCGTGAAAACCCTGGAGTCGGTCCCGGAGGCGTCGATCCACTACACGGCGGCCCGGGTGGCGGCCGTACGGGCGCGGCTGCGGCAGCGGACGGCCGCACCCGCCGACGCACCCTTCCTGGACGATCTGATCGCGTCCGCCGGGCAGGTGGAGGCGCTCGGCGGCTACGGTCTGGACGCGGTCCGGCGGGAGCAGCTGTCGACGGAAGTCCTCGGCTGCGCGCTGGACTGGATACTCTCCCAGGACCAGGCTTCCGCCCCTCCGGCCGTCGGGGGGCGGGTGCTGCTCGGCAGCGACCTGGACGAGCGTGGCCTGCGCTTCGGCCTTGAGCGTTCGTACCGGACGCTGGCCCGGCTCGCGCAGGGCGGCGAGGAGAGGATCGACCTGGTGGAACGAGCCAACCGTTACCGCCCCCGGACGTGGGTGTAGTTGATGTCCCAGATGCCCCAGCCACCCCAGCCGTCCCAGCCGACGGCCCTGTCCCGGTGCCCGAGCTGCGAGGAGCCCCTCGAATCCGGCGACCGGTTCTGCGGCGCGTGCGGGTACGACCTGTCGGCCGTGCCCCCGCGCCCCGGTGACTCTCCCACCCTCACCCTGAGCGGCGCGCTCGCCGCCGCTCAGCTCCCGCCTCCGGAGGCCGCTTCCGTGGACTGGCCCCGCGCCCCCGAGACCAGCAGCTCCGGCACCCCGGCGCCGGTGCACCTGGCGACCGACCTCCCGGGCTCCGATTCGGGCGAGACCCCGCTCCCACCGCTGCCCGGCGGTCTGCCGCCCACGGGCTCGCCGGTCTCCCCGGCCACGGGCGTCCGGTTCGACCGGCGGGACGGCGGTGAGCCCGACGAGTACCCGCTCCAGGCGCCCGTCCCGCGCCCCGCCGGGGCCTCGACGCCCCCGGCCGGCACCAAGGTGTGCGTGGCCTGCCGGGCGGGCCGTGTCGACCTCGACGGGTACTGCGAGAACTGCGGGCACGCCCAGCCGCGCGAGCGCGACCACATGGAGGACGAGGTCGGCCCGCTCGCCGCGGTCACCGACCGGGGCCTGCGCCACCACCGCAACGAGGACGCGTACGCGATCTCCCACACCACGCTGCCCGACCGCGCGCCCGCGCTGGTCGCGATCGTCTGCGACGGCGTCTCCTCGGCGACCCGCCCCGACGAGGCCTCGCTCGCCGCGTCCCGGGCGGCCGGGGACTCGCTGATGGCGGCCCTGCCCCAGGGCACGCACCCGCAGCAGGCGATGCACGACGCGATCATCGCCGCCTCGCACGCCGTGAACGCTCTCGCGGACGAGCCCGGCGGGGCCCGCGAGCACACCCCGCACCAGAACTCCCCGGCCTGCACCCTGGTGGGCTCCGTCGTCACCCCGACGCTGCTGGTCGTCGGCTGGGTCGGCGACAGCCGCGCCTACTGGGTGCCGCTGGACCGCTCCGCCGCCCCGGCCCGCCTCACGGAGGACGACTCGTGGGCCGCGCAGATGGTCGCCGCGGGCCTGATGAACGAGGCGGAGGCGTACGCCGACGAGCGCGCCCACGCCATCACGGGCTGGCTCGGCGCGGACGCGTACGAACTGGAGCCGCACACCGCTTCCTTCAAGCCGGACCGGCCAGGTGTAGTGGTGGTGTGCACGGACGGACTGTGGAACTACGCGGAGGCGGCGGACGAGTTGGCCGAGATTCTCCCGCCGGACGCCTCCGCGCGCCCGCTGCACGCCGCCCGGGTCCTGGTCGGTCACGCACTGGACGGCGGGGGCCACGACAACGTAACAGTGGCCGTCGTGCCGTTCCCGGCCCCTTCACAGGGGGCAGGATCGGCCTGAGGACACTGACACGGGGGTGTCCTCAGAAGGACCGGAGGGGACCGGTCCGCATCAGTCACCGCCCCACGGAGGTGGGGGTTTTCGAGGGGGAGCGAAGCACGCATGGCCAATTTCTCGAAGTCGAACGTGCCGCAGTTCTCGGTGGACGTCTACCAGAACGAGTACCTGCCCGAGGGCGGCCGTGAGGTCAGCGCGATCGTGACGGTCTCCGCCACCGGCGGCGGCACGGTCGGCACCGCCGTCGCGGCGCCTCACCTGTACTCGCCCGGCCAGGGCCCGGACGCGGCCGTGGCGATCATGGTCGACTGCTCGGGCTCCATGGACTACCCACCGACCAAGATGCGGGGCGCCCGGGAGGCGACGGCCGCCGCGATCGACGCCGTGCGCGACGGGGTGCACTTCGCGGTGATCGACGGCACACACGTCGCCAGGGAGGTCTATCCGGGCGGTGGGCGGCTCGCGGTCGCCGACGCGACCACCCGCGAGCAGGCCAAGCAGGCGCTGCGCCGGCTGAGCGCAGGCGGCGGCACCGCCATCGGCACCTGGCTGCGCCTCGCGGACCGGCTCCTCTCCTCGGTGGACGTCGCCATCCGGCACGGCATCGTGCTGACCGACGGCCGCAACGAGCACGAGTCGGCGGAGGACCTGAAGGCCGCCCTGGACTCCTGCGCCGGCCGCTTCACCTGCGACGCGCGGGGCGTGGGCACCGACTGGGAGGTCAAGGAGGTCACCGGGATCGCCTCCGCGCTCCTCGGCACCGCCGACATCGTCGCCGACCCGGCCGGCCTCGCCGCCGACTTCACGCAGATGATGGAGACGGCCATGGGCAAGGAGGTCGCGGACGTCGCCCTGCGGCTGTGGACCCCGGTCGGCACGGAGATCAAGTTCGTCAAGCAGGTCGCGCCCACCGTCGAGGAGCTGACCGACCGCCGCACCGAGGCCGGCCCGCGCGCCGGCGACTACCCCACCGGCTCCTGGGGCGACGAGTCCCGCGACTACCACGTGTGCGTCGAGGTTCCCTCCGCGAACGTCGGCCAGGAGATGCTGGCCGCCCGGGTCTCCCTGGTGATCCCGCAGCCCGACGGCAGCGCCCAGAACCTCGGCGCACAGGGCCTCGTACGGGCCGTGTGGACCGACGACATGGTGGCCTCGACGTCGATCAACCCCCAGGTCGCGCACTACACAGGTCAGGCCGAACTGGCACAAGTCATCCAGCAGGGTCTGGATGCCCGCAAAGCGGGTGATGTCGACGGCGCAACGGCCAAGCTGGGACGGGCCGTTCAGCTCGCCAGCGCCTCCGGAAACGCGGATACTGCGAAACTCCTTGCGAAGGTGGTGGACGTGGTCGACGCCGCGGCAGGTACTGTGCGACTGAAGGCGAAGGTCGAAGAGGCCGACGAGATGACACTCGAAACACGGTCCACAAAGACTGTTCGTGTAAAGAAGTAGCAACACAAAACGTAGCGAAGAGGAGAGGGGGAAGCGCCGACATGCCGACCTGCCCGAACGGACACCAGTCGGGTTCCGACGACTGGTGCGAGGTCTGCGGTCACCGCATGGCCGGTGCCGTGCCCCCGCCCCCGCCGCCACCCCCGGCGCCCGGTTACGGCTACCCGCCGCCGGGCTCCGCCACCGGCGCGCCCGGCAGCCGCTCGCATCTGTCCGCCGTACCGGACGCCGAGCAGGAGCTGTGCCCGCAGTGCCGTACCCCGCGTGAGGGGGGCGCTCCGTTCTGCGAGGAGTGCCGGTGGAACTTCCTGACGAACACGGCGACCTCGTACACCCCGGCCGCCCCGCGCCCGCCGGCGCCGGGCCCCGGCCAGGGCTTCGGCGGCGGCCCCGGTGGCGCGGGCCCCGGCCAGCGGTACCAGCCCCCGCCGCCCGGACCGTCCTACGGCGGCAGCGGTGACGGGTACGACTACCAGAGCTCGCGTCCGTCGCAGATGAACCGCCCCGCCGAACCGATCCCGCCCTTCGGCGGCGACCCGTCCCGCCCGGTCCCCCCGCCGCCGGGTCCCACACCCGGCGCGCCCGGTGGCCCCGGCAACGGCCCTGGTGGCACCTCCCCCGGCGGGCCGCAGGGCTTCGGTGGATCGCCGGGATACCCGCCTCCCACGTCCGGAGGGCCGCAGGGGTACCCGCCGCCCGGTGGCGGCCCCGGAGGGCCCGGAGGCGCTCCGCAGGCGTACCAGCCGTCCGGTCCGCCCTCCCCGCCCTCGTTCCCGCAGGAGACGGGCCGGCACGGTGGCCCGCAGCCCGGCGGCGGCTTCGGCGGTGACGACGACTGGGTGATCTCCCCGCCGTCCGGCGGCCCGAGCGGACCGCCGCAGCAGCAGGGTGGTGGCTACGGCTATCCGCAGCCCGGTTCGACCCAGGCCCCGCCCGGACCCGGCGGTGGCTACGGCCAGCAGCAGCCGCTGTCCTGGAGCGCGACGATCGGCCCGGACCGCGAGTACTTCATGGCGATGATGCAGCGCTCAGGACCCGAGGCCGCGGGCCTCAACCTGCCCGCGTACTCGCCGGAGCAGCAGCGTGCGCTCACCGGCAACCAGATCACGATCGGCCGCCGCCGCCACTCCACGGGCGAGTCCCCGGACATCGACCTCGCGGTGCCGCCGGAAGACCCGGGCGTCTCGCACCAGCACGCCGTACTGGTCCAGCAGCCCGACGGCAGCTGGGCGGTCGTCGACCAGAACTCGACGAACGGTACGACGGTCAACGGCTCCGAGGAGCCCATCCAGCCCTTCGTCCCCGTACCGCTGCAGGACGGCGACCGGGTGCACGTGGGCGCGTGGACGACGATCACGATCCGCCGGGGTTAGCGGCTCTCAGCCGGGGAGGGGCCAGGCGTACGGACCTGTGGGTTCGTCGAGCCAGGCCCACTCCCGGTCGCCGCTGACGGTGATCCCGTACCTCTCCCGCACCGGCCTGCCCTCGCGCTCCCACAGCGCGTACGCCTCCTGCGGGTCCAGGCTGCCCCGGGTGAGCGCCAGCAGGAACCGGAACAGCTCGTGCTCGCGCGTCCGGCGCGGTAGCGCGCCCAGGTGCGGGAAGTCGGGCTCCGGCCGGGTTCCGCCCCGCAGCGGCACGAAGTAGGCCGACGTGTGCAGGAAGCGGCCCTCCGCGTGCTCGGCGTCATGGACCGTGAGGGCGGCCAGGCCGGTGGCGAACGGTGTCAGGATGCGGGCGCCCGGGCGGCACTGGGCGAGCCAGGCCCGCGGGACCGAGGTGAGCGTGCAGGTCGCGATGATCCGGTCGAAGGGGGCCCGCTCGGGCACTCCACGGGCGCCGTCGCCGGTGACGACGACCGGGTGGTGTCCGGCGGCGGCCAGATGCCGCCGGGCCGACTCGGTGATCTCCGGGTCCAGATCGACCGTCGTGACGAGCGCGTCGCCGAGACGGTGCGCGAGCAGCGCCGCGTTGTATCCCGTGCCGGCGCCGATCTCCAGGACGTGGTGCCCGTCCTCGACCCGCAGCTCGGCGAGCATCACCGCCATGAGGGAGGGCTGGCTGCTGGAGGAGAGCAGCTCGCCGTCGCGCATCCGGGTCGCGAGCGGCGAGTCCGCGTAGGCGCCGCGCACCCAGCGCTCACGTGTGCGCCGGTCCGGGCTCTCGCCCCACAGCCGCTGCTGCCCGGTCACGGAGCCGGCGTAGTAGTACGGCACGAACAGATGCCTGGGCACCGTCTCGAACGCCTCACGCCAGACCGGGTCGCGGTCCCAGGCCCCGCTCGCCTCGATCAGCCGCACGAGTTCGGCCCGCGCCGTGGCGGCGAGGTCGTCGAGGTCCTTGTCCCTGCCCTCGTGGAGAGCGTGCGCGCTCATACATCCACTGTCCTGCGCCCCGGGCCGGGACGCGAGCGCCGATACCGGCCGAAACGGAAGCGGACGCTCAGTACGGCCCGGCAGGGGTCGGTTTGCGGGTGGTCCTAAGCCTTGAGTCCTCGGTCTCCCCGTCTGAGACCATGGTGGGGTGAACGAGATTCCGCGCGGCACGCTTCAGGAGCAGACCTTCTACGAGCAGGTCGGCGGCGAGGAGACCTTCCGGCGCCTTGTGCACCGGTTCTACGAGGGTGTCGCCGAGGACCCGCTGCTGCGGCCCATGTATCCGGAGGAGGACCTGGGCCCGGCCGAGGAGCGGTTCACGCTGTTCCTGATCCAGTACTGGGGCGGCCCCACGACGTACAGCGAGAACCGCGGCCACCCCCGGCTGCGGATGCGCCACGCCCCCTTCGCCGTCGACCGGGCCGCGCACGACGCGTGGCTGAAGCACATGCGGGTCGCCGTCGAGGAACTCGGCCTCTCCGAGGAGCACGAGCGGACGCTGTGGAACTACCTGACGTACGCGGCGGCCTCGATGGTGAACACGGAGGGCTGAGCGGGCCTCCGCCCGGCCGGGGCGTCAGCGGACGCTGACGTCCAGCGACCCGAGCCCGGCCCTGCGTACGGCGATCGATCCGTACGGGGTGCGCAGCCGCAGCCAGGCCCCGGAGGAGACGAGCGCGAGCCGTGTGTCACCGGAGGACTCCGGCCGCAGGAAGCCCAGGGACTGCGCCGCGTGGACGGCCCGTACCGGCAGGTGGGTGTCGCCGACCGTCCTGGTCCAGATCTCCCGCCCGATCCGGTCGAGTTCGGGGCGGGTACGCAGCTCCGGCGCCAACTCCCCCGTACGGGACCGGAATTCGGCGACCGCCGCGGCGACCATCGCCCGCAGCGCGTCCGGTGCGGGCAGGCCCGGCTCCGGTCGCCAGCCGCCGCGCGGGGGCAGTACGCCGGCCCACGGCGGGCCGGTCACCGCGGCTGGGACGGTGAGGGTGGCGGCGGACTCGTCGACCGACTCCAGGAGTTCACCGGCCGACACCGTGACGTCGAGGGCGGCGTCCAGGCCGTTCTCGTACGGCTTGGCGAGGCGGGCCGCCCGGATCGCGAGGACCTCGAAGGACGGGGGCCGTCCGAACACGGCGAGCGCGGTGCCGTGCGCCTGGAGGCGCACCGCCGCCCCACGGTCGTAGTGCAGCAGCCGGCCGAGGAAGGCGGCGAGGTCGGCCGCCTCTCCCTCGTCGGCGAGGTGCAGAACCGTCATGCGGCGACGGCCCCGCCCTCTTCGTCATCCTCGTCGTCCGCGTGCATGTACTCCTCCAGGAACTCCCGCTCCTCGGAGGTGATGCGGCGCGGGCGCTGGGTCGCGAAGTCGAACGGCACGACGACCGTCGAGGCCCGGACGTACACCTGGTCCGGGTCCTTGACCTCACAGGTGAGTGTGAAGGACGCCGCCTTTATGTCCGTGACCCACAGCTCGATGTCCACGGGCGTGTGCCGGTGGACCAACTGCCGTTTGTAGTCGATCTCGTGGCGTGCCACCACCGACCCCTGCTGGAAGTCCTTGTCCGGGCGGAACAGGAAGTCGATACGGGCTTCCTCCAGGTAGCGGAGGAAGACCACGTTGTTGACGTGGCCGTACGCGTCCATGTCCGCCCAGCGCAGCGGGCAGCGGTAGATGTGCCGCAAGATCAGCCCCGGGTCAGCTTCTTGTAGGTGGCGCGGTGCGGGCGGGCGGCGTCGGCGCCGAGCCGCTCGATCTTGTTCTTCTCGTAGGACTCGAAGTTGCCCTCGAACCAGAACCACTTGGACTCGCCCTCGTAGGCGAGGATGTGCGTCGCCACCCGGTCCAGGAACCACCGGTCGTGGGAGACGACCACCGCGGCACCCGGGAACTCGAGCAGCGCGTTCTCCAGCGAGGACAGGGTCTCGACGTCGAGGTCGTTCGTCGGCTCGTCGAGGAGCAGCAGGTTGCCGCCCTGCTTGAGGGTGAGCGCGAGGTTGAGGCGGTTGCGCTCACCACCGGAGAGGACACCGGCCGGCTTCTGCTGGTCCGGGCCCTTGAACCCGAACGCGGAGACGTAGGCGCGGGACGGCATCTCGACCTGACCGACGTTGATGTAGTCCAGCTCGTCCGAGACGACGGCCCACAGCGACTTCTTCGGGTCGATGTTCTCGCGGCTCTGGTCGACGTACGAGATCTTGACGGTCTCGCCGACCTTGATCGAACCGGAGTCCGGGGTCTCGAAGCCCTGGATCATCTTGAACAGGGTCGTCTTGCCGGCACCGTTCGGGCCGATGACGCCGACGATGCCGTTGCGCGGCAGCGTGAACGACAGGTCGTCGATGAGGACCTTCTCGCCGAAGGCCTTGGTGAGGTTGGTGACCTCGACGACGATCGCGCCAAGACGCGGGCCCGGCGGGATCTGGATCTCGTCGAAGTCCAGCTTCCGCATCTTGTCCGCCTCGGCGGCCATCTCCTCGTAACGGGCGAGACGGGCCTTGGACTTGACCTGACGCCCCTTGGCGTTGGACCGCACCCACTCGAGTTCTTCCTTCAGACGCTTCGCACGCTTGGCGTCCTTCTGGCCCTCGACCTTGAGACGGGAGGCCTTGCTCTCCAGGTACGTCGAGTAGTTGCCCTCGTAGCCGATGGCGCGACCGCGGTCGAGCTCCAGGATCCAGCCGGCCACGTTGTCCAGGAAGTACCTGTCGTGGGTCACGGCGACGACGGTGCCGGGGTACTTGGCGAGGTGCTGCTCCAGCCACTGCACGGACTCGGCGTCCAGGTGGTTGGTGGGCTCGTCGAGGAGCAGCAGGTCGGGAGCCTCCAGGAGCAGCTTGCACAGCGCCACGCGGCGGCGCTCACCACCGGAGAGGTTGGTGACGGGCCAGTCGCCGGGCGGGCAGCCCAGGGCGTCCATGGCCTGCTCCAGCTGGGTGTCCAGGTCCCACGCGTTGGCGTGGTCCAGGTCCTCCTGGAGCTTGCCCATCTCGTCCAGCAGCGCGTCCGAGTAGTCGGTCGCCATGAGTTCGGCGACCTCGTTGAAGCGCCTGAGCTTGCCCATGATCTCGGCGGCGCCGTCCTGGACGTTCTCCAGGACGGTCTTGGACTCGTCGAGGGGCGGCTCCTGGAGGAGCATGCCGACCGTGTAGCCGGGCGACAGGAAGGCGTCGCCGTTCGACGGCTGCTCCAGGCCCGCCATGATCTTGAGAACGGTGGACTTACCGGCACCGTTCGGGCCGACCACACCGATCTTCGCGCCGGGCAGGAAGCTCAGCGTCACGTCGTCAAGGATGACCTTGTCGCCGTGAGCCTTACGCGTCTTGCGCATGGTGTAAATGAACTCAGCCAAGAGAAACCGTCCGGCAGCTTGAAATCTGGCAGTGGTGGGTTACACCCCATCTTGCCGTACGGCCACCCTTGCGGGGAAACGAGTACGTCAGCGGCCCCGGGCGCCTGGGCGGCGGGCCGGGGCCGCGTGGATCAGTGGGTCACCGTGCGGTCACACACTGTTGAGTTGTCAAGGTGCGATGTCGCTCGCGCTCACTCCCGGGCGCCTGTTCCGTGCGGCTCCTTCTTGCCGACGAGGAGGACCACTCCGCCGCCGATCACCAGCAGGACGATCGCTATGCCCGCGATCATCGGCGTCGCGCTGGAACCGCCGGTCTCGGCCAGGTTGACGCCCCCGGCGGTGGTGTCGTCACCCGCCAGGGCCGGGCTCGGCTCGCTGAGCGTCTGAACCGAGTCGCCGGTCGCGGCGCCCTGGGTCTCGCAGTCGAGGACGCCCGTGAACCGCTGCTCGAAGCCGTTCGGTCCCTGGATCGTGAAGTCGTACGGCTGGTCCTCCTGCAAGGGGATCGTCACCGTGCGCGACTCCCCGGCCTCGATGGTGTGCTCGAAGCCCATGAGCTGGAAGGTGAACGCCTCGTCGCCCTTGTTGGCGGCCGTGATGTCCACGCCGTTCTCGGCGCAGTTCTTCTGTGCGGACAGCGCGGGGACCGGACCCGTCGCCGCCCAGTTCGCGGTCGCCGTCGCGGAGACCGTGGACTCGCTGGAGCCGGCGAGGATCTGGGTCTGGCTTCTGCTGTCGGAGGTGAAGGCGCGGCCGACCGGGACGCTGGTCGAGGCCTGGACGCTCAGGGCGGCCGAACCGTCCGGCGCGTCCTCGGGCACCTCGAAGAAGACCTGGCCGCCGTCGACCGCGGACGTGACGGGCTTGCCGTCCCGGTCGACCACCCGCACCCCGCTCGTCGCGGCGTCGGCGGGCGGTATCACCGTGACGCTGTCCGCGTCGGTGTGCACGGTGACCGGTCCGAGCCGCTCCCCGGGGTGGCCGGAGACCGCCGGCGGGTCGAGGGTGAGTGAGGCCTCGGGCTCCGCGAGGTTCTCCGCGCTCTTCTCCAGGTAGTCCGCGAGCTTCTCGGCCGCCGGGTCCACGGCGTCCACGTCCGCGCCGTCCGAGTAGCGCCAGATGGCCACCTGGGTGCCCGCCGCCGCGTCCTGCTCGGTGAGGCCGGCCGCGCCCGCCCGGTCGGCCAGCGCCGCGAGGTCGTTCACCTGCGGGTAGGAGTTCTGCAGGATCCAGCGGATCCGGCCCGCGTCCTTGTTGCCGCCCAGGGAGGTGCCGCTCCAGGAGGTCTCCTGGTACTTGGCGTCCTTCTGTGTCGGGTTGTGCAGGTCGACGCAGTACGTCTGGAGCGTGCCGCCGTTGTCGACGGACATCTCGAACAGGCCCGCGGAGATCTGCTCGTCGCCGTCATCCCCGTGGACGACGGCCGCGCCGTACGTCTTCAGCCCGCCTATGGTGGCGGTCGCCCCGCCCTGCTGCTGCGGAGTCCCGTCGGCGACGGCCGTACCGGCGACGGCCAGCGCGCCGGTGACGGCGAGACCGGACACCATCGTCGCGGCGGCGAGCCGGGCCGCCGCCGCTCGCCCGCGCCCGGACAGCGCGGAGAACGAAGAAAACACAGGATTCCCTTTCGAACAGGGCTCGTTGACGTGGGGGGTGCGGTCCCGCCAGCAGCATCAGGAGCCCCCTGAGCTATGCCCGGCATCCTAGGGACGCGGGCGGACCGCATTTCCCAGTCCGGTCATCGGATAACCGATCCGACTCGGAATCGTTATCGCCAAGATCATCCGCGTTCCGGTCAGTTCACCGATAAGCCTCAGTTCGGACCTGAGGTCACGTCACCGCCGCCGGTTCCCGCCGCTGTTGGGTCTCCTCGTCGGCCACCGGTGTCTCCCAGCTGGGTTCCGGACGGGACGGCGCTCCGGCCTCGCCCTTGAGCTGGCCGGCCGAGCGGCGGAACGCCGATGTGCCCCGCGCGAGGTCGTGGCCGATCGCCACCGCGTCGATGTCCGCCGATGTCCAGCTCTGCCCGTCGCGCACCTCCGTGCGCACCTTCAACCGGCCCTGCACGATGACCGGTTCGCCCAGCGTCAGGGACGCACCGACGTTCGTCGCGAGCGCCCGATTCGCCCACACCGTGAAGAAGTTGGTGTGTCCGTCCGTCCACGCGTTCTTCTCGCGGTCCAGGTAGCGCGCGGTCACCGCGACCCTGAACCTCGCCGACGCCCCCGACGCCAGGTCTCGGTAGACCGGCTGCGTCGCCACGTTCCCCACCACGCACACCATCGTCTCGTTCATGCGGACCACCCCTCCCGGTCCCGGCGCACTCGCGCCGGGCGGATACCCGTACGGGCCCGTCCCGTACGGCTGCTTCCGGCACGGCGACCGTGTGTTTCTCCGGTCACCGCCCCGCGTCGATCGCGTCCGTCGTGATCGCCGCGAAGCCAGAATGCATCCGCCGGGCCGAGCCCGCTGAGCGCTGTGGACTACCGGCCGGTTGTGGACAACTCCGTCACCCGACCGAGTGATCCACTTCCCTCTCTCGTCTCACTCCTCCGGGGTTCACCTCCTTTGACCTGCCGTTTTCCAAGGGGCCACCCACTCTCACCCCACCGCCGACCGAGCCCCCGTCACCCGCACGTACTGCTCCCGCACCTCGCGGTACCGCAGCAGTTCGGCCGCCACCGGATCCAGTACCCGGGCCCGGCCGCAGCCGGCCGCCGCCTCCCGCAACCGGCGTTCCGCCTCCAGGCCGTACCGGCGGGCAGGGCCGCGAGCCGCCAGTTTGCAGCTCCACTCCACGCCCGGGCCGCCGACGATGCCCACCGACATCAGCAGCACCGGCACGCCCAGGTTCGGTGCCATGACGCCGACGATCTGGGCCACCAGCCACAGCCCGCCGACGATCTGAAGGAGCGTCATGGACGCCTGCGCCAGTACGGCCACCGGCCACCAGCCCGGCCGGGGCGGTCGTCCCGAGGGCGTCCCCGCCCGGGCCGCCAGTTCGTCCAGCGCCTCGGGCAGGCCCTGGGAGCCGCGTACGGCCGCCTCGCGCACCGCCAGCGCCCATGGCGCGGGCAGTCCGGTCGACGCCCGCTCCGCGACCGTACGCACCGCCTGCTCGACCCGCTGGCGGGCCGTGGCCTCCTCGTCCGGCTGCGTGCGTACGGCGAAGCGGCCGGTGGAGGGTTCGCGGCGGTCCTGGTACCAGCGCCACAGCCGCAGCCACGGGGTGCCGCAGGCGCGGTTGGCGTTGCGCAGCCAGGCGCGTTCGGCGGCCTGTCCCGCGGCGGTGGCGCCCACGGCGTCGGCGAGCCGGTCGGAGAACTCGTCCCGGGCCCGTTCGCTCAGCCCGGCGCGCCGTCCGGTGGCGTACACGGGCCGCAGTTCCCAGGCGGCGGCGTCGAGGTCGGCCGAGATCCGGCGGGCCGCGGCCCCGCGTTCGCCCACGAACTGTCCGAGCGCCTCGCGCAGTTCGCCGATACCGTCCCCGGTGAGCGCGGACAGCGCGAGCACGGTGGCGCCCGGTTCGCCGTACTCCCCCAGGGCGATGCCGTCGTCGTCGAGCAGACGCCGCAGGTCGTCGAGGACCTGGTGGGCGGCTTCCCCGGGGAGGCGGTCCACCTGGTTGAGGACGACGAACATGACCTCCGCGTGGCCGGCCATGGGCCGCAGATAGCGCTCGTGGAGCACGGCGTCCGCGTACTTCTCCGGGTCGACGACCCAGATCACCGCGTCGACGAGCGCCAGGACGCGGTCCACCTGTTCGCGGTGCTGGACGGCCGCCGAGTCGTGGTCGGGCAGGTCGACGAGGACCAGGCCGCGCAGCTGCGCCTCCGCCTCCGCGCTCTGCAGGGGGCGCCGGCGCAGCCGTCCCGGGATGCCGAGGCGGTCGAGGAGGGTCGCGGCGCCGTCGCTCCAGCTGCACGCGATGGGCGCGGCGGTGGTGGGCCGGCGTACCCCGGTCTCCGAGATGGGTACTCCGGCGAGGGAGTTGAACAGCTGGGACTTGCCGCTGCCGGTGGCGCCCGCGATGGCGACGACGGTGTGCTGTCCGGAGAGCCTGCGCCGGGCCGCCGCCTCGTCGAGGACCCGGCCGGCCTCGGCGAGGGTTCTGCTGTCGAGGCGGGTACGGGACAGCCCCACGAGTTCGCGGAGCGCGTCGAGCCGGGAGCGCAGCTGTCCGTCGTACGCCAGGGGCATCACGGGCTGGGGGGTGGCGGTGATCCGGGGCTCGACGACAGGCTCGCGCGGGGGGCCGTCGGTCTCGGTCACGCGGCGTGCGATCAGGCCGTCGTCCCAGGCGCCGGAGGGCCCGGGTTCGGCGCGGGGTTCCTTGGGTGCGGTAGGGGTGACCGAGCCGGAATCGGCGGCCACGCGCGCGTGGTCGTCGCCGTCGGCGGAAGGGACCTCCTCAGGGGCCTCGCTTTCGGGCGCCCCGCCGTCACCGTCCTTCTCCTCCTTCCCTCCCTCCTCCTTGGTCTCCTTCTTGGTCCCCCCCTTCTCTTCCTCCCTCATTTCCTCTGTCCTCCCTTGCTCCTCGGCGTTGTCGCCGTCGGAAGGGCCCTCCTCTGGAGGCACGTTTTCAGCCGAGGCGTCGTGGTGGTCCTGGTCAGTGACGGCGGTCACCGCGGTCACCTCTCCTTCTGCAGTACGGACAGCGCGGCGATGAGTTCGGCCTGGGGCTCCGGATGGACGTCGAGGGCGTCGAGCGGGGCGAGGCGGCGCTCGCGTTCGGTGTGCATGACCCGGTCCAGATGGTCGGCGAGGAGCCGTCCGCCGCGGTCGCGCAGCCGCAGGGCGCCGTGGGCGCCGATCCGTTCGGCGAGGCCCTCACCGGCGGACCGGGCCCGTCGGCCGCCCAGCAGCGCGGTGGCGACGAGCGCGGCGACCGCCTCGACGTCCGGGGCGACACCGCGGTCGAGGTCGCGCAGCTCCTCCTCGGCGTACTCCTCCAGCTCGCGCCGCCACCGTCGTACGGCCATCCCGATGCGGTGTTCGACGCTCTCCTGGGACGGGTCGGGGGCCGTCAGTTCCGGGGCGCCCGCGGCGGGTTCGCGGCGCCAGGCGTCGTCGACGCGTTCGTCGGCGGCGGTGACGGAGCAGAGCAGGAGGGCGCAGAGGCTCTCCACGAGGGCGTCGAGGAGTTCGCCCGCGGTGCAGTCGAGCGGGAAGGCGCGCCACCGCTTGAGCGCGTCACCGGCGAGCACGGCACCGGCCTGCAACCGCCCCCGTACGCGTGCGTGCTCGCTGTCGTAGGCCCCGTCGACGGCCGCGGTGAGCCGGAGGGCGGCCGAGTACTGCGCGGCGGCGGCGCCGGCCAGTTCGGGCATGCGGGACTTGAGGGAGTCCAGGACGCCGTACGCCGTACGGGCCATGGCCTGTTGGCGGCTGGCCGGGTCCTGGGCCTGCTGGGTGAGCCAGGCCTTCAGCGGTGCCACCGCGGTGGCCGGAAGCAGCCCACCACCCCAGGCGGATTCGGGCAGTTCGGGCACGGTGAAGCGGGGGACGTCGCCGAGGCCGGACTTGGTGAGGAGGGCGCCGTACTGCCGGGACACCTCGGACACCACCTGGTGGGGTACCCGGTCGAGGACGGTGACGAGGGTGGCCTGGTAGTCCTTGGCGGTGCGCAGGAGGTGCCAGGGGACGGCGTCGGCGTACCGGGCGGCCGTGGTGACCATGATCCAGATGTCGGCGGCGCAGATCAGTTCGGCGGCGAGGACACGGTTGTCGGCGACGAGGGAGTCGATGTCGGGGGCGTCGAGGAGGGCGAGTCCGCGCGGCATGCTATCGGCGGTCTCGACGCGCAGTACCCGTGCCCCGTCCTCGCCGGGGAGCAGCAGATCGTCGTCGGGGTCGCGGCCGGGCTCCTGTTGGGGCACCCATACGCGCGTGAGGTCGGGCAGTACGCGCATCCCGCTGAACCAGTGGTGGTCCTCGGGATGGCAGACCAGGACCGGTGTCCGGGTCGTGGGCCGCAGGACGCCGGCCTCGCTGACCCGGCGTCCCACAAGGGAGTTGACGAGGGTCGACTTCCCGGCCCCGGTGGACCCGCCGACAACGGCGAGCAAGGGCGCTTCAGGTTCCCTCAGTCGGGGCACCAAGTAGTCGTCGAGTTGCGCGAGCAGTTCGTCGCGGTTGGCACGCGCGCGTGGAGCCCCCGCCAGGGGCAGCGGGAAGCGTGCGGCGGCGACACGGTCGCGAAGGGCGGAGAGTGCGTCGAGCAGCTGAGGCCGTACGTCCAAGGTCACCACATGCGAAGAATGCCCAATTTTAGGGGAATTCTGAAGCATATGGGCATGTCTGCGCGCCGACGGAACACAAGGGACGGAAGGGATGACTGGGACGTAGGCATAGTCCAGGCATAACGAGTGCACAACACCCGATGCGCGAGACGCCAAAAGCGGTGCACGATTCGTACCTGCCTGCGATTATCAGGACCGCTTCACTGAACCTCCACATTGAGCCACGGAGGCGAAGCAACCAGGACAAGGACCCGGGAGCCCTATCCTTGTCCCCGGCAACGTCAAGGACCAGCCCGCACCTGGGCCCACCGCGACCGAGGCCACACACCCGGCCCCCGTAGCTCAGTGGATAGAGCAGGCGCCTTCTAAGCGCTTGGCCGCAGGTTCGAGTCCTGCCGGGGGCGCAAGTCTCAGCTCTCCTTCGGGGAGGGCCTTTTTGCTGGTCAGAACAGGTTTCACTCGTACGCCACAGCCTCGGACACTCCCCCGATGATCAAGGGGCAGGTTCCGGGGCTGTCCGGCTGTCACCGGGTTTTTGCGGGTGGCTGTGTCGAATACGTGTCGAAGTTTTCGGCGAGAAAGCTCAGCCGGCGTCGGGCAGTTCGGGGAGGCCAAGGCCACCGGAGTCCAGTTGTGGCCGATCAGGCAGGAATCCAGCCAGGCCACTGCGGAGGGACGTTGCTCGCAGGGCAGAGGCCGGAGTCGCCTGGATAACCGTCCAGCGTCCCTCTGCTCGCGAAGAACCACCATGCCAGTCCCACCGTCGCAGCAACCACCAGCAGCGTCGACAGCGAGACACGAACCACCCTCCGCGGGCGGCGCACCAGGCGTCGGCCGACGGCCCACGCCACAAGCCCGACAAGTGCTTCAGCTCCCACTACGAGAGGAAGCAGGAAGTTGAGTTCAAAGCGTCCGCCGGAGTCGTAGCCCGCGTCACAGTACGCGCGCGCCCAAACGGTCAGAGACCAGGCGCCGCAGCCGACAGCAGCTCCGAACAGGGCGGAGGCCGCCCAGGGGAGGCATGAGTCGGGTCTCGACTTGGCTGTGTCCACGGGATGACACGACATCGAACACGCCGCATACGGT
Source organism: Streptomyces sp. NPDC002156 (assembly GCF_053593675.1). Lineage (NCBI taxonomy): Bacteria > Bacillati > Actinomycetota > Actinomycetes > Kitasatosporales > Streptomycetaceae > Streptomyces > Streptomyces sp. NPDC002156. Next base: position 29,784 of record NZ_JBSFDA010000042.1, read on the forward strand.
TCCACGAATGGGCGGGTACCCCTGGAGGACGCCGTCGACATCGTGGCTGAGGCCGGTGGGGGTACAGCGAGGCACACGCGCGCATGGTCGATCGACGCGCCCTCCGTCGTGGCTGGCCTTTCGTCGGCTGGGGTTCAGACGGGCCGCATTTCACTCCGAAACCCCAGCTCAGGTGCCTACGACTACTTGGAATGCCAGCTGCGGACGACAGTCAGGCAAGGTGGGCTGTTTGTCCCCGCCTAGGACGTGCGCCGGAAGTGGATCACGCGCATAGGGTGTCGGGATGTCACTGAGCCGCATAGTCCTCTCGTCTGGTCGTTCGATCGAGCTCATTGAGCTGCGGATGTCGTCGACCTACGGGGGGATGCTGGAGGGTTACCCGTGCAAGCGCGTCAACGACATGACGGTCAGCGGTCTCCAGTGGCAGGCCGAACGCGCGTTTCCCTCCACGCCGTTCCATCTCGTTCAGCCCTCCCGTGAGTACCCAGATCAGACCGTCGGCGCCTTCGGCCCTGTTGAGGTGCTGCCTTCCGTGGCTTGCATCGGTACCTTCGGCTCGACAGCGGTCGCTCCTGAGCTCGACCCTGTGCTGTACCGCTCCGCTCTCGTCGTGGCCTGGTTCCAGGCCGCCCCGGATGTCCCGTCGGGTGAGGATGCTGATGGGTCGCTTGGCAGCATTCGCTGGGAGGAACTGGCCCAGGACTACGAGCTCTAGCCTCGCGCTTTCGCGAGTGGGCTGGTCCGAGTCTTGATCAAATAAATGGAGAGTGCTGCTGACCTGCAACGATGGGACTTGTCGAGGGTCCTGTCATTGCAAGGAAAGAAGCACTCTCCAGGTGAAGGTGCGACACGAGGTCGCGTGTGCTGAGTGGACGCTCTTGGAGAGGGGGTCGGCGGTGACGCCGATGACAGGGTAGTCCCGGGTTCGTGTCCGATGACCCGTCCCCGCCTGGACGTGCGTCGCTGGCAACGGCGGGGTGCGAAGCTCCAGGAAGAAGCCCAAGGACCCCCGTTCCACCCGGGGGTGACAGGCAAGGGGAAGGCCGGACGGGCGAACACCAGTGAACCCTCGATGACGCCTCGTGAGAGAAGCCCCCGCCGGTGGGATGCAGCAGCGGGGTGAAGGGCGGGCCGCTGTGAGGCGGCAGGTGCCGGGCGGATGTTTCACGCTGCCCGGGTGGACACCGCCGCCCCGGGGCATAGAGGGCGCCCACCCCGGCCGCATCTCGCATGCGCGGAACGTGGAAACCCCGACGGAGGCCGCTGCCCTTGGCGGGGCGGCGGTGGGCCGACCGTGAGGAAGGCTGACGTCTCCGGCGGGACAGGACGGCTCAAGAAGCAAATGCCGGTGGGCCGAAAGGCCAGGGGAAACCGGGACAGCAGGTGCAACGGTCTCTCCGTTGCGGTCCTGGCCAACTCGCCGGATACCGGGCCCTGTTGCCCGGGTCCGAAAGGACGCAGACGTGAGCCGGGTGAGCCTGTGGGGAGGGACGATGGCAACAGCGGCAGTACCGAAGGACAAGTTGGACGCCCCGGCGATGGTCGGGGTGAACGGACCGGAGGGCGGCTTCTTCGCGGACTGGGACAGCATCGACTGGGACCGCGTGCAGGAGAACGTACGTCGACTGCGCCAGCGCATCTTCACGGCATCGAGGGACGGGGACCTGGCCAAGGTCAGGAACCTGCAGAAGCTGATGCTCCGGAGCCTTTCCAACACGCTGGTCAGCGTGCGGCGGGCGACGGAGGTCAATGCCGGACGAAAGACAGCAGGGGTGGACGGGCAGGTCGTGCTCACCGCCCCGGGCAAAGCTGAACTGGCGCGCTTCATCCAGCAACGCGCCAGTAGTTGGCGGGCCCGTCCGGTCCGGCGGGTGTTCATCCCGAAGAACGGGGCGGGGCGAAAGCGCCGCCCGCTCGGCATTCCCGTGATCATCGACCGGTGCCATCAGGCCCGGGCGGCGAACGCGCTGGAGCCCGAGTGGGAGGCCCGGTTCGAGGCGAGGTCGTACGGCTTCCGCCCGGGCCGGGGCTGCCATGACGCGATCGGGGTCATCTACAACACGCTGAACGGGAAGAACCCCGGGCGCGTGTGGATCCTGGACGCGGACCTGGCGGCGGCGTTCGACCGTATCGACCACGACCACCTTCTCGCCCAGCTCGGCACCTTTCCCGCCCGGGACATGGTGCGGCAGTGGCTGAAGGCCGGTGTGGTCGAACGAGGCCGGTTCACCCCGACCCAGGAGGGGACGCCCCAGGGCGGGGTGATCAGCCCCGTGCTCCTGAACGTCGCTCTCCATGGGATGGAGACGGCCGCGGGCGTGCGTTACTACCCGACCGGCCCCCGTGCCGGTCAGAGCATGCCCGACAGCCCGGTCGTGGTCAGATACGCCGACGATCTGGTGGCCATGTGCCACAGCCGCGAAGCGGCTGACCAGGTCAAGGCGCGGCTTGCCGCATGGCTTGCGCCGAGGGGGCTGGTCTTCAACGAGGACAAGACGCGCATCGTCCACGCGGAGACCGGCTTCGACTTCCTCGGATTCAACGTGCGCCGCTACCGAAGCGGCAAGCTGCTGATCAAACCGAGCAAGACGGCCGTCAAGCGGATACGGGAACGGCTGCGCGAGGAGGTCCGTGCCCTTCACGGCGCCCCGCCCCTCGCGATGCTGCGGACGATGAACCCGATCGTGCGCGGCTGGTCGGCCTACTACCGGACAGTGGTGTCCAAGGACATATTTGCCTCCCTGGACAGCTACTTGTGGCAGCTCACCTACCGGTGGGCGCTGCCCAGGCACCCGAAGAAGTCGAGGCACTGGATCGTTGACCGGTACTTCGGCCGCTTCAACACGGCCAGGCAGGACCGATGGGTGTTCGGCGACCGGGAAACCGGCGCCTACCTCGTCAAGTTCGCCTGGACGAAAATCATCCGGCACCAGCTGGTCAAGGGCACGGCGTCCCCGGACGACCCCGCCCTGACCGACTACTGGGCCCAGCGGCGACGCAGGACCGCCCCGCTCCCTCTGGACCGGGCGACCCTGCGACTCCTGCAGGAGCAGAAGGGCCGCTGCCAGATCTGCGGCCAACTGCTGCTGCACGCCGACCGGTCTCCGCAGTCCCCGACCGGGTGGGAGCAGTGGCTCCGCACCACCCGGACAGCGATGAAAGCACGTCACATCGCCTATCAGGGAGTAGGAACGCCGGGTGGGGTGCAACTCCGCCTCGCCCACGCCTCGTGCATCCGAAGCAATAATGCGGACAGTGCAAGACATCAGCACACCCGAGAGCCTTCAGGGCTTGCTTGAGCCGAGATGCCCGGAAAGCGGGCACGTCCGGTTCTGAGGGGGCCCTGGTGCAGCAATGCACCGGGGCTACCCGACAAGAGTAGCGGGTCGTACCCGCGTGTCCGTGTCGAGGGCGGCGGCCGTGGAGTTGTTGCCCAGGCCGGGGCCGTGCTGCTGGTCGAGACGGTCCGCAAGTCCGGTCTGGACACCGTGATATCCGCTGCGCTGGCGCCGTGGCGCAAGCCGCGGGCCGTGCACGATCCGGGCAAGATCCTGCTGGATGTGGCCCTGGCCGTCGCACTCGGCGGCGACTGCCTGGCCGACGTCGGCATGCTGCGCGCCGAGCCGGACGTGTTCGGCCCGGTGGCCTCCGATCCGACCATTTCCCGCTTCGTCGACGCGCTCGCCGCGTCCGGCCCGAAAGCTCTTGCGGCGATCCAGGGCGCACGTGCCGAAGTGCGACAGCGAGTCTGGGAGTTGGCCGGGGCAAGCAGTCCGGCCGCCGACGGCCAGGTGACCGTGGACATCGACGGGGTGCTGGTCCTCGCGCACTCCGAGAAGCAGGACGCCACCCCGACCTGGAAGAAGACCTTCGGTCATCACCCGCTCGTCGCCTTCGTCGATCACGGCCAGGACGGGTCCGGGGAGCCGGTGGCGGCCCTGCTGCGGCCCGGCAACGCGGGCTCCAACACCGCCGCCGACCACATCGAAACCGCCCAACTCGCCCTGGCCCAGCTACCCAAACGCCTACGGCGGGGACGGCAGACGCTGATCCGCACCGACTCCGGCGGCGGCACCCACGCCTTCCTCGACTGGCTCTCCCGGCGCGGCCGGTGGCTGTCGTATTCCGTCGGAATGACCATCACCGACGCCATCCACCAGGCCGTGCTGAAGATCCCGAAGAAGGCGTGGACGCCGGCCTACGACGCGGGCGGCACCGAACGGCCCGGAGCCTGGGTCGCCGAGATCACCGACATGCCCGACCTGAGTACCTGGCCCACGGGCATGCGACTGATCGTCCGCAAGGAACGCCCGCACCCCGGCGCCCAGTTGCGCTTCACCGACCTCGACGGCCTGCGGCTTACCTGCTTCGCGACCAACACAAAAGGCGGCCAGCTCGCCGACCTCGAACTGCGTCACCGGCGTCGGGCCCGCTGCGAGGACCGCATCCGAGGCGCCCGCGCCACCGGCCTGCGCAACCTGCCCCTGCACGACACAGCACAGAACCGGATCTGGCTGGAGATCATCTCCCTCGCACTCGACCTCCTCGCCTGGATGCCGATGCTCGCCCTGACCGGCCAAACCCGCTGCTGGGAACCCAAGAAGCTCCGGCTGCGACTGTTCTCCGCCGCCGCGCAACTCGTGAACACCGGCCGCCGCCACTGGCTCCGCCTGCCCGCCCGATGGCCCTGGACCGACGTCATCAGCCACGCGATTCTCAGGCTCCACGCCCTGCCAAACCCGGACTGACCAGCCACATCGACTGTCCCGACGACCCGCACCACCACACCGGTGAACTGGAACCCGGCGCCCATCCGACGCGAGAGCCGGGCCCTCGTCCTGCCCCAGCCCCGGAAAAACCGCACCACACAAACACAGAGTCCCCGTCAGCAAACCAACGAGGACTCATGAACGATCAAGGCTAGCTGCCGAACAGACCGAGGGGTGATCAGTCTGTGTCTGAATCGTCTACGCCGACTTGTCAAGGAACTCGTAGGCCCTGACATCAGTGCCTGACACCAACAGGCACGGACAGCAGCGGTCGGAGCCGGACCGCAGCGAACCATCCCACTAGGTACAGAGACGGTTGACCGAAGGCGACGACGCCCCGTGATCGACCTGATAAGGATGAGGCCAAACCTCAAAGCTGGACACCACGCGGGGCGTCACCGGCAACCGATGGGCGGCGTCCCGCCGGCTTGACTCGGCCATTGAGACTCCGCCGACCGCGTGAACATCGCAATCCAGAGTTTCCGCGTAACTACTCTGGGCTTAGGTATAAGATCAGGAAGAGGGCGAGTTGGTTCGCCCATCACGAATATTCAAACAATGCAAAGTGGCGGCCACTACCGGCCAATTGATGCGCGCAAGGTGACGCTCTACGCTAAAGCGCTCAACGAGACGGTCGACCAGGGAGTCAACCCAGAGATGATCACTCCAGCGACGGCCACTAAAGATGAATGAGCGCCGCACAAGAACCTGAATGTCGATCTGTACCTTGAAAGCATGCACCGAGAGAGGGTCAGCTCCTACATAATGCGCCAAGTAATCGAACGGCATTGGTGACCCTGTACCCCTAAATTGCACCGAGATCTTCATTTGGAAGGCGGGTCCGGAAATTACGAGATTGGAATTATCTTCCCTCCTAAGGGTACTCCCCGTCGGTAGCGTGAGCTCGAAGTGATGGAAGTATCCGCCTGGCCCAGTTTGCATGACTACGCGCCCGCCATCTGGGGGGTCATCGTCGAAGCGAAACGCATCTCTATCAGCCATGTCTCGCGAGAAGAGCTCTAGGAACCGATTAGCCAGAAGTACGTCCGGCAAGTCATTCCTCTCGTAGGTGCGCAAGTCCTCCTCCCGCCCGGAGTAACCATTAAAATAGTCCGCCAGGTGAGTGGTAACATCCTCCAATATGGCATATTCGTAAACTTCGCGAATCAATTTAGCGCTGGCGACGCTCCGGATATGCATCTGACCATTCACCCGTTGCCGCATTGATTCCAGCGGTTCACGCTCCCACTGTCGACGCAATGCCGGGTTTTCCGCAAAGGCCCCTTCGAAATGTCGAGCGACAGTCTCGGATGCATTATATTTGGGGATGGGGACCATCTTGTGATCACCATCGATGATGAACGTCGAATTGATGTCGGCATTCAATCTGCGATCGCGAGTATGTCTCATGAAAATATAAACCAGACAAAGCAGCGTGCATGCCGCCGACGCTACAGCAACGGTTCTGTTGCTAAGCCATTCCATGGAGAGAGAGGAGAAAACTCCGATTGAGAACGCAAGGGCAGTCGCCAGCACCACAATTTCGAGTACACCCCATTTCGCTTCCTGTAGGCGCTCAAGCAGTTTTCCTTGACGGTCCATGGCGATCCCTCCCGTGCGTTGACCAGGCTGATTGTGCCGTAGCTCGAGCACCTATGTGGTGTGGATGAGGGGTACGGAGGCGCCGTCTAGCATGTCCGGCTCGACGAGTGGCGGGAGTCGACGAGTGATTGCCGCTGGGCCGTCTCTGGGCGTCCGAGGCTGCTCAATGACGACCGAAGGCGACCACTGGCGACCGTCGTCGTAGGCGACAGTCCTAGGTCACCCATGTCGATCTGCGACCCTGGACGGGGATATGCCTGCACCCGAAGAGCTGACGTGGCCTGATCCCGCGCACCGGGAGCCGTACCAGGCGGGTGTTTATCTGCGTGACAACGCCGACGTACAGCGGCGGACGAGCACGGACGTCTGCGGACCATCAGCGCAGGCAGGGGCACACCGGCCCGCGGCAGAGCCCTCCCTCAAGTTGCTTCGGGACAAAGCGGTCAACGCGGAATCGCCTTGGAGCCTGAGTCATGGTGGCCGTAAAGTCGCGCCGTCCCGACAACAGGTGCCCCGGGGCGCCCGAGGCGAAAGCCGAACCGGTGGGAGTAAGAGGCGGCTCACGGGGTGGCCGTACGAGCGTGGCGCGCGATCGGCGTCCTGAGTAGTCCCCTCGGACCCGGATTGTACAGCAGAGAAGTACAGCAACCACAGCAACTGACCATGGCCAACAGTGCCCATCAACTCCCGTTGAGCAACCTGTATGACCCTCAACGCCCGATCTTGTTTGAGCTACGGATCAAAAGGTGTGGCCGTGGTCTGCGCACCATGGCCACACCACAAGCACACCAGATCGAGCGGGGAATCACGGTGCAAGCGGCCCACCCTCGCGAGGCCTCACTGTGACCGTCCACTCAGGTCAGCGCCAGAACAAACCGCAAAAGCTCGCAGCTTCCCAAGCTGAGGTCCCCTCGTGAAAGCGAGTCTCGCTGTCAGACCTGCACTGTACGGTCCGCTCCATGGCTGAGAGACCAACAACGAACTGGCGCGAGGGCATAGCCCAAGAGGCCGCGGAGCTTGCCGCCGGCACCCTGGATCCGGGCTGCGCGTGCATGGGCGAACTGTTCCCCGACGGGCTCTTGCTGGAGACCGACGCCGCCCTCGACACGTTCGAAGCTGAGTTGCCCACGCTCGCCCAAGGGCACGACGCACAGATCTTCACCACGGTGGAGCGTGTCGTCCTAGCCCTGAACGCGGTGAACGAAGCTCACGACGAATCCGCCTTCGAGACCGACGAACGCGAGCAGTTGTGCGCCTACATCGATGAGGCCCTTACCGAGCAAGGAATCGACGTTGCAGCCCTGACCGCCAGGCACGGGCTCGGTCGGTACGCGCTCACTGACCGGTGGCGAGACTGGTGAACAACCCCTCATCGCGAGTCAGGTTGGCTGTGGTCCGTCTCAGTTTCCGTCTCATTCAGTCCAGTTCACCGACGTTCAGCCAAGACCAGAAGCCGAGACCCACCTGACGACGGACCACCGATGAACGCAGGTGAACGGCCCTGTACGAGCGCCAACACCCCACCACCACAGTTGGAAAGCATGTTGGCGTAGGAGCAGGGCCTGTACTGCACCCGGTCTGCGATGCGTGATCAGCTTGGGGTGTGGAGACCATCACCGCCAGTGCCATAGCCGTCCTTGGAACCTTGCTCAGCTCGGGGCTCACACCCTGGCGTTTCAGCAGCACACCACCGACAAGGGGCACCAGTTCACCCGCCGTGAGAGGCTCCGGCAAGAGCGACTCGACGCCTACTCCACCTACGCTGGCGCGCTCATCAACTACCGCCGCTGCCTGGTGCATCTCTGGTTCTGCGAGCACGAACAACCACCACCCGAGGACCCCAACAAGGTGCGAATCCGCGCCTACGACCTGCGCTCCAACGCCCAAGAGGCCCTCTTCCGGGTGCAGATGCTCACCGATGACGAGGCCTTGAGCCAGGCGGCAGAGGCCGTACTTGCGGACGTCACAGCGCTGTCCAGGACGGATAGCAGGACCGATCTTGACCAGCGCAGAATAAAGACCCGTGACGACATCAGCCGACTGGTCAGAGCATCCAATCGCCATCTCTGAGACGCTTTTCAACGCGCCTGCTCGCACGGCCGGTGTGTCGGAGCCACGCGGGGAAGGCCGCACCACAAGCGCACCAGATCCAGCGGGGAGCAGAGGGGAACCACGGGGAAAGCAGCCGTGCCCGACGAAGCCCTAACCCGGCCATTTGCCCAGGTCAGCGCTCTAGCAGGCCGCAAATGATCGCAGCTTCCCAAGCTGAGGGCTCTGAATCTGTGATCGCGGTGCGGCCATCGCAGTTTGCTCTGGTCGACGACAGACACCGACAGCGTGGCTGAGGTCCGTGGGGGGTGCAACGAGGCACACGCGCACCTGATCAGTCGGGACACCCACGAGCCACGGGTGATTCGCTGCGCCTTGGCCGGCTCGTCACCTCAAGCCGAGCACGTCGCCTACCAGACGCCACTTCCGTGTTTGAGATGTGAACGGTTTCCAATCCGACGAAACCAGCGCGCCGCCAAGCAACGGCCGAAGCCAGACACGTTGCAGTGCAACCGCACAAGCAGTCGGCGCCAATGGCTCACGTTCCACGAGCATCGATCGACGAGTAAATGCCCTATCGTGGCTACGTGACCGACAACGAATCCAGGCAAATGTCACATATCGACGAAGATATCCTCACCGCCGAGGAGAAGGAGGAGTTGGCCACGGCGGAGCCACAGGCGGCGCCAATCACGTACACGGGATCCGACTTCGATGTACGCGGTCTAGTCGATCGGATGACACGTGGGGATATCATCATCCCTACTTTCGGATCGAGTGATAGCTCGCCAGAGATGGCCGGGTTCCAGCGTGACTTCGTATGGAGTCGCGCGCAGATGGACCGGTTTATTGAGTCTCTCCTTATGGGTTATCCGATCCCGGCAATCATGCTAGTTCAGCAGTCTGACCGCAGGTACTTGGTCCTCGACGGGCAACAGAGGCTGCGCACTCTGCGCGCCTTCTACGAAGGCGCGTTCGCCGATCCGGGATTCTCGCTCGAAAATGTTTCTGATCAGTTCAGAGGGCTTAGCTACAGGACACTCTCAGCCGACCAAAGAAGGATGCTGGACGACACATTTATCCAGGCAACGATTATCAGAACAGATGGAACAAACGAATCACTCGAGGCGATCTATCAGATTTTTGAGCGGATTAATTCTGGAGGTACGGCACTAACACCCCATGAGATCCGTGTCGCTCTATACCCAGGCGCACTCGTGGAGTTCATCTCGCGCCTTAACGAGAGTGACAACTGGCGACATCTTTACGGAGGACACTCGCTGAGACTGCGGGACCACGAGCTGATCCTGAGGATCATGGCTCTGTACTACAACGCACCCGCTTATCGGCGACCGCAGAAGGTATTTCTGAATATTTTCCTCAGCGAGCATCGAGAGCTGGACCAAGTTGATGTCAATAGATTTGAGTCCCTGTTCTTTCAGGCATGCAACCTATTGCTGAGTTCGGTAGGCAGGCAAGCCCTTCGCCTCCGAGGGCAGCAGATAAATTCTGCGTTTGCCGAGGCGCTATTCGTTGGCCTTATGCGCCGATTGGAGAACGGCACCGAGCCGCCTCAACAGGTAATCGTCGAAGCGATTGAAGGCCTCCACTCTGACCGCGAATTTACCGCTACTGTATCCGGGTCGACCGGAAGCGAGGAAAGTGTCCGAAGGCGAATTGAAATCGCGACTCACCACTTTTCCAACCTCTAGGGGTGTCGATGGCTTCCTCGTGGCCTCCTCGAAACATAACACCCCTTCGACAGTCCCTAGATCCTCTTGCGGAGTGGGTTAAGAATCCACCCCCAGGAAGAACGGATGACGAAAGAATCTGGCTTGTCAGGTTCTTCCTTGTCAGGACGTGCGGGTACCTTGAACAAGTAGTCAACGAAGTAGTCAAGGCTTATATCCACGAGAGATCTGGTGGGCTAGTTAGGACCTTTGCTAATTCCTGGTTAACCAAGAGCAAAAACCCCTCACCCGATAACATGATCGATCTGGTTGGGCGTTTTGATGGTGCCCTGCAGGCCGATTTGATGACCCTTCTAGACGCGGAAGACCAGCGTCTAAGGAGAGAGATCTCCCTTTTGATGGATAGGAGGCACAAGATCGCGCACGGACTGAATGAAGGATTGACGGGATCAAAGGCTTACAACCTATACGAGTCCGCCATGGAAATTGCCGATTGGTTCTTGAATAATTTCAACCCTCACCCCCCGATCCGGAAGCAGTGAGACCCCAGCCGGCCGGCAGATGTCGCTTAGCAGCATCTACTCCTGGTCGTGCCTCCCCCAGGGCTCTCACCGCACCTCAAGCGCACCAGATCGAGCGGGGGGGGGTAGCGGGGAGCCACGGTTGAGACGCGCCGACACGCCGAGCCTCATTGCGGCCATTCGTGCTGGGTCAGGCCGAGAAGTCGCTCCAGAGTTCCGCAGCTTCCCAAGCGGATGGCAGTGGCGCGAACGGGTCGAGGTTAAATGGTGTTTTGTGCAGCCCTGGGCGACGGAGACACTTCGAAGACCTTGAGGCCCTTGGCCAAGGCCCGGAACTCCATACTTGCGTCCACGCAGGCGAGAGTGACTTCGCCGGTCACCATCTGCTGGATTTTGATGGCCTGGCGGATGATCTCGTCGTCGGGGATGGACAGGCGCTGATGGCCTTCATCATCAAGGAGTACCTCAATGGTCACCTTGTCCCGGACCGGGGCGGGAAAGATCTGCCCAGCGGCACGATGCTTTTCTCGGAGGCGCTTGAGAACCTTGCGTGCCTTGTCACCAGCGGTGGTATTGCCTGTGTCCTTGAGCTTGTCAAGCTCCTCGACCACGATGATTGGGACCACCAGCCGCACGGGCCCCTTGATGCCCATCTTCGTCGGCCATGCGAAGTCGGTGAAGATCTCCCCCTGAATGAAGGCCGAGGTGTCGGTTACGACGATGGCGCCCGGATGGCTGGCGAACTCCCGGATGCGAGCGATCTGTACGAGGGCAGCGTCGATGCGGCGGACTTGGTTGTCGACCTCGCCATGTATCAGAGGGTACGGACGTGGCGTGGCTTGGACGATCCTGCGGATTTCCCAGTAGGCCGCTGTGTAAAGGCCATCCGTCATAATGTCGTCGGCAAACAGGCTACGAAAGTGCCGCTCCGCGTCCTCGACCCAGGACAGGTAGCCGTCCCTGGCCGATACGACCGCCGTCGTGTTGACGATGCTCTGACACTTGTTCTTCAGTTGCATGAGGGTCAGTTCGGCAGTATCCGACAAGCTGACATCACCAAGTCGCATGCCTGCACCCTGTCAGCTCAGAGAACGGTCTGCACCTGAGATAGAGGGATGCCGGGGAGAGAGCTCGGGCCGTCCCTGGGCCGTCCGAGGTCACTCAGCAGTGGCCAACAACGACCAATGATGACCCCTCAAGCGCATACGCTCACTGCCCTGACCAGCGAAAACCCAGCTCGCCAAGGTCGGTAGCAAGACCCAGGGCAAGAAGAAGTAGGTTCACAGCTGTGAGCCCCCGAGTTGAGCGACTGCCGGACCTCAACCGCCGTTCGAAGCCAGGGCTGTTCATCGCTTGACACGGCCGCGGACGGCCAAGACGGTGAGGCCGAGGAGGGCAGGTTCCACGAGACGGGTGGTCATCTCGATCCAGGAGCCCGGAACCGTGAGGCTCTGCCCCGAAGAGCGGAAGACCACGGAGTTGAAGACGATCGGAGTGGCCTTGCCGATTCTGTCCCAGGTGATGCGCTGGCCATAGGGCAGGCTCAGTCGTGGGTCAGGCGTGTCAGTAGCCAACTGCAACTGCTGTCCGGCAGCTGGCAGAGTCCCGGTCGTCTTCGCCTTCGGGGAGTCGTCGGGAAGGCCCCAGAGAGCGAGTGCAAAGACGCTCGCCGACATCAGGATCAGCAGGGAAGCAATCGCTCGGGAAGGGCGAAGTCCGTATCCGGAGACGGCCCAGTACAGCCAGAGCAGCCGACGTACCCAGCGACTGGTATTGGTGACGTCGTGTCGGCGCATCTCCATCTCGCCGTAGTAAAAGTCCGCCGCGCCTGGCTCGTCCTTCGCGTCTTCCAGGCCCTTCCGCAGCTGCCGGTAAAGCGCGGACACGTCTTCAGTTCCGGGTTCGTTCTGGACCGCGGAGGGGGGAACGCGGGGTTGCCACTCTGGCCAGTTCAGTCTGCGCCAGTACTGCTCCTCCGCAAGCGTGCGACGTCCGGTCCAGCGGTAGAGCCCACGACGGCCGCCAAACCTCCAGCCAGCCGGGGGCTGGGCAAACCAAGTCCGGCCCCGCAGCTGAAGCTGATCTAGGTGGAAGGCACCCGTGAACCGGCATGAGGTCAGGTCAGCGTCGGTCAGCACCACGTGCGTGGCGTCGACGCCACGCAGCGAGGCTATCTTCGGATACGTGCTGTCCGTGGGGTGAGCCGCGATGAGCGTGCTCTCCGCGGTATTGGTTCCTCCCCAGGGTATCGGCGCATGCGTGATGGCGAACGGGCTGACCAGGCTCGCTTCCTCAAGATGAACGGTCGCGTACCGGAGGAGCAGCGACGCGGACGAGTCGAAGATGGTGCGCTCGCATCGCACTAGGTGGACCGCCGCCTTGATGGTCACAGAAGCATGGAACCGGGCTTCCACAAGGTTTAGCGCCTGCGTGCAGACAATCGGGCCAAGCTCCCTCGCCGCCTCGAAGGTGGATGCCGCGAAGATCGCGTCCTCGAAGACCGTGCCGTGGAACTCGGTGATTCCCTTGAAGACGCACCGGCTGAAGCGGCCGACGGCCTGGAACTTGGCGGATTGGAACAACGCCTGTTGCTCAAATACGGACTGGTCGAACTCTGCCGTAGCCGCGAAACCTGCCCTACGGAACTCGGCGATCTTAGTGAACACCGTACGGCGGAACGTCGCCGAGTCGCCCTGCCCACGCGTGAACTTGGCGTCGGTGAACCGAGCCGTATGCAGGAAGACGGCGTCCGTAAAGTCGCCGCCTGTACAGAACTCCGCATCGGCGAAGACGGCTCTTCCAGTGAAGTCCACGTCCGAGAAGTCAGCTGAGTCGGTGAAAATCGACTGCTTAAAGGTGGCCTTGCCGACCGTCGCCCGGCCTGTCCTGGCGTCGGTCACGGCATCCCGTAGGGCCGACAGGTCAGCCCGGCTGATCAAGGTCCCGCTGTGATCAACGTCCGCGCCCGAGCTAAGGCTCGCGAAATAAGCCGCCTTCTCCGTCGCGCTCGCGTGAGCCATGCACCTCCCGGACGCAGGCAGCTGTCGCCCGCGGCAGGCGTCGGCCGCCGCATCGCACACCGGATAGCCAGGGTTCACCAGCAGATCGTTAAAGGTGGTGGTGGCCACGCCGTACTCCGCATCGAGGAGGGTGAGTCGCGCCGCAGGCAGCGCCGCGAACCGGCACCATATCGGGATCTGAACCGGGCACTGCGAAGAGCTCCGCTGGTCTGGGGCGAAGGAGAAGTCCACCACAACGGCATCGCGGCCGGAACTCGTTGACCCCGCCGAGCTGATCGCGGATCTGTACTCGGTGACGTGCTCCTCGTTCTAGGACTCAGGGCGCCGGTAGGCCGCCTGATCTAGCCCGTCAGACAGGGGTCAGGCCCCGTGGACTATCTGTGGACTGGCCGCAGCCAACCCGATCACGGTGATGCCCTGACCAGCAACATTGCCCAGGACTCAACGGGCCTCCGGAGCCGTTGCGCTGCCGCAAGCGGACCTGTAAGCGCGTTTCCGTAGCCGCTGGGAACCCTACCGATCAAGGCGACCGATCAGCAACAATCGGAGGGTGGACGTCACGAGCATCATTGCTACTGCCTCTTCCACCGTGGTTGGCATAGGTGGAATTCTGGTGGGCTACCGAGGCATGCGGCTGGCGCGGGAATCTACTGAGGCTGTTGCAAGAATGAACGTCACTAGCCAGAAACGCTTGGCCGAAGAGGCACTCCGGCAGCGACGGACCGAAGAAGCTGCCGATCGGCTCCTGAGCGCGCTGGAAGGCGGAGAAACGCCAGCCACGGCCCCGGACCGGGAGTGGCCAAGCCGCCTGCGATGGACCGCTTGTTACAGCGATCGCACCGCTCACTTGGTCGACCAGTGGTATAAGGAACAAGACCCTGAATTGATCAACTACTTGGCGGAACAACTGCGCAAGCAGCTCCAGAGGGAGTTCAAGGGAGAGGGAGAGAATTCCTCTTAGTCGCTAGCAACCCTCCCGACAAATGCTGGCCGACCGACTCGGTAGTCAGGTGGGGCGCATTTTGAGTGCGCCTCGACAACCGCCCTGCGCCAGGTCGCGTCGAAGGTCGTGCTGCTCATGGCCTTTGCGGTGGTCAGACAGTAGTCGGTGAGCGCAACGATTCCCGCTCGGCTGGTCTGGGTATCGCTGAGGGTGCCCCGACGGGGCGAGCCGTCTGAGTGCAGCTTCGAAGGTTACGTGAGTACAGGTGGGGGACTCGTGGCGCGCCGCAAGACCGTGATGCAAGTGCTCGCTGAAGCGTACAAAGCGAAGCAGCAGGCGAAGGCTGCGGAGTTGAAGCGTGCCCAGCAGAAGGAGCAGAGGGCAGCGAAGGCTGCTGAGGAGCGTCGGCGCAGTCAGAAACGGGAGGCCGCCAAGGCCGAGGCCGAGCATGCCCGTCTGGTAGCCGCAGGGGAGAAGCACCTCGAACGGGAACAGGCTGCCCAGGCGCGTGAGGTTGCTCGTATCGAGCGGGAGTTGGCCAAGCGCGAAGCCGAGCGCGAGCGTGCTGCCGAACAGCAGGAGCGGGAGCAGGCCCGCGCCGAAAAGGAACGCCAGAAGCAGGCGCGTGAGACTCGCTTGGCTCACTTGAAGGATGATGCAGAGCAACGCACGCTCCAGGCCCAGGAGCGCATGGCGGCGTTACAGGCTGTGCTGACAGACCGGCCCAGAAGACTGCAGAGTTGGCACCCGTATGTCGAACAGACATTCGCTGAGCAGGGTCCGCAGGCCGTGGCAGACGCCGTGGAGGAAGTACTTCGTGGCTCGCCAGTGCCTGAGGGGTGCCGAGCGGGTGCGGGAGCAGCCTATGTTCCGGAGGCTCAGCGGCTCCTCATTGAGGTCGAACTGCCGCAGCACGAAGTGGTGCCGGCCGTGACGGCGTACCGAGTCGTGGCACAGCGAGTCGAGATCGTCGCCCAACCGCGAAAAGAGGCGGAGTCCAAAGAGGCATATCGCACTCTGGTTGCCCGCCTGGCCCTTCGGGCACTGGACGAGGCGTTTTCAACCACCCCACCTGGGCTCGTCACGACTGTGGTGTTCAACGGGCATGTGAGTGCGAAAGATCGCGCAACCGGGCGGCCAGTAAGGCCTTGCCTTGTGAGTGTGGTCGCCCAGCGCGAGGCCTTCGACGAACTCGTCCTGGACGAGCCCGAGCTAGATCCACAGCGTGGCCTCAAGTACCTCGGCGCCGTCGTCTCCCGCCATCCCCACGACCTCGAACCTGTGCCCCCAGTCGTGGAGATCGACCTGTCGATGTACCGCATCACTGCAGATGCTGGCGCCGTGGCAGGGCTCGACAGCCGACCCGACCTCCTGCAGATGGATCCCTACGCCTTCGAGCGTCTCGTACGCGAACTGTTCGAAGCGATGGGCTTCGAGACCTGGCGTACCCAGGGTTCTCGGGATGATGGCGTGGACGCCGTCGCTGTAAAGCGTGACCCGGTGGGGATCACGGTCTTCGCCATCCAAGCAAAGCGGTCGAAGAACGCGGTACCCGTTGAGACGGTCCGCGCGTTGGCAGGAGTGATGCACGACAAGGCCGCAAGCCGCGGAGTACTCGTAACAACCTCATGGTTCGGCAAGGCAAGCGATGACTTCGCTCACCGAACAGGCAGGATGCAGCTCATCAACGGACGCAACCTGAAGGCTCTACTCAAGGAGTACCTGAACATGGACGTCCTGATCGGCCTCCCGAAGACCCCTCCCGGTTGGCAGCCCTCAGACGTGCAATGAGCCGTTCAGACAGCTGGCAGTAGCAAGCCGCAGCCCTGCACCACAACGCACCAGTATGACGCCAAAGAGAGAGGAACCCGGATTCCCGTCCGAGTCCCTCTCCCAGCGCAGGTTGAACGGGAGGCTGTACCAGCGCCCGCCTTGCCGGCCGTTCCCCTTAGATGCGGTGAGGTCCGCTCGCCTCCAGGAGGTGACCGCGGCTGGTAGCCACACGAAGTACGTCTCGCAGGGCTTCGGTCAGTTCCTTCGCCAGGAGCTGCATGTCCTCCAGGCTGGCGTGCTCGTCGCCGAGGGTTTCCGCGGCCTGCTGCAGAAGTTCGGCCGCCGTCCCGAGTTGCACCGATTCGATGTTGTCGGCCAGGCGGGACATGTAGCCGTCCCTGTCGTCTGTGCTCAGGAAGCAGGGCTTGCCCTCCGGTCCCGACCATGGGAGAAGCCGCAGCTCGTTCTGTGTCGTCATCCTTGCGTCTGCCTCTCGTCGATCACGTGGTGGGTGGTGAAGACGGCGTCAACGCGATCCCCCGGGAACACCAGAAGCGCGGCCTCGACCACGCGCCCGGCGGCGTCGGCGGCAACGCGTGTGATCGCGAGCACCGCCAAGGTGGGGTTGATCCGGAGGGTGGACGCCTCATCTGGTGTGGGGAGGCGGGCGGAGACCGTCTCCCGGACCTCCGACGACAGAGGGCTCAGCACAGCAAAGCTCTCTTCTGTCCGCACGTATGAGGGGCAGTCACCGAGTGCTTCGGTGGGCTCCAGGTCGCGCGGGATATAGATGCGGGCCAGGCTGTGCGGGGACTCTCCCTGGTAGCTGATGCTGAGGAACTCGGTCAGCGGGCTGCCGTTTGGAACTCGCAACAGGGCTGCCAGATGCCCGTGCGCCTCGATCGCAGTGGCGCGGTCCGTGACGCGCAGAGCCGTTTCAGCGGCTGTCCACGGGTCCAGCGTCCCCCAGCCGCCGACATACATGATCTTGCGGAGGCGGTGGCGGACGAAGTTCCCCTTGCCGTGGATCTTCTCGACGAGGCCTTCCCCTTGAAGCACCGCGAGAGCGCTCCGCAGCGTCGCCGTGCTGACTTTGTACTGGCCGGCCAGCCCGACTTCAGACGGAAGGCGTTCGCCGGGCTTGATGTGACCGGTCGTGATCTGACGCCTGAGGTCATCGGCGATGTCGTGATGGCGAGAGGGCACGGTCTGTGTCACCGCCTTCTCAGCATCCACACGGCGAGGAGCCGGGTCCGTGTGTGCATGGTCAGCAACTCGCCCGACTCGAACAGCAGTTGCTTGGCGCCTTGGGGCAGCTGGAAGAGGTTGCTCACCCGGCATGCCCGGCCACCGACTTGGATGACGTCGCCGCGCTGCACAGTGGTCGAGGTGATCTCTACGGGCTGGGAAATCAGCGCGCCGGTGAACGCCCGTTGCCTCACTGCTGCACCTCCGCAGGCGTGGACTGGTTGGGCGCCGCGTGGCACGGGCAGTCGCACACCTCGTAGATCACTGGCAGGTCGACCGGCGCCACCGTCGGGGAGGACTCCGCGCAGGTGGGGTGAGTGCCGATTCGGCATGCAACCGATCGGTAGGGGGCGGGCGAGGCGTCCGTGATGTGAGGCTGTCTGCGAGGAGGCATCAGCGGACTCCCGCGAGGGCCGACCAGGCTTCGGCCGGCAGATGGGGCGCCATGACCATCGAACGCCGCGGCCGTGCGCGCTTCTCCCAGGCCAGTACGTACGGGCGGACGAGCGCGATGTCTTCACCCGTGGGCGAACCCGCGAGGTTCGCCGGGACTGGGCCCCGCCGCAGGACGGCCGTCGACCCTTCCGCGGGCGCAGGGGGTGCATAGGACGGCGACGGCCTGGTGGACGTTAAGGGGCGGCGGTGCCTGCCCTTGGGGAAGAGCCGCTCTCTGGTGAGCGAGACGGCACGGCGGATACGGTTGAGCACGCTGCTCAGCTCCTATCGCTGGTGGCTCGGTCCCCCGACATCGCCCGTCGTGGGGACCGCTTTGCGTACGACCGCCCAGAGGGTGCGGTCGTTCAGGCTGGTGGCGAGGAGACCGAAACGATCGGCGTCGGCCACTACTTGGAGCGCCTCCCGCCATAACTCGGCGTCGAGCGATTCCGGGACCTCTGCTTCGACCGTCGTGTGTAAGGCGTGCTCCTCCATGCGCACGGCGAGCCCGAGGGCGGACAGTCGGGCGGCGAGGGCCTCCGCGCTAACTCCCGAAGCGGGCACAGGACAGCCTCCGTCACCAGCGATCACTTTCAGTAAAGCTAGTTAACTAGTTTAGAGCTAGTGGACTAGATTTTCTACATGCCTGAGAAACCGCCCTATCTCCGCACCGCCGACGAACTCCGGCGTCGGATCGCGGAGCACGTGTGGGAGCCGGGAGACCGCCTGCCCTCCCGCGCCCAGATCGGCCAGGAGTGCGGCGTGGGCGAGAACGTGGTCCGGCGGGCGCAGGAGTTGCTGATCTCCCAGGGCGTGCTGGAGGGACGTGCCGGATCAGGCACGTACGTTGCCGAGCCCCGGCAGCGAGTGCGAGTGGTCCGTTCCTCGGCTCGCGAGCAGCCCAACGGGTCACCCTTCCGTGCGGACATGAAGGCTGTCGGCAGGCAAGGCGATTGGGAGAGCCGGACCGATGCCAAGGTGCCGTCACCGGCGGAGATCGCGGCACGGCTGGGCATCGCCGAGGGCGAGTTGTGCGTCCGTACGACGTACGAGTTCCTGGCGGACGGCAGGCCCGTGCAGCTGTCGACGAGTTGGGAGCCGTACGACCTCACGGCCGGCACTCTCGTCGTCCTGCCCGAGGGAGGGCCGCACGCCGGAGCGGGCGTCGTGAACCGCATGGCCGCGATCGGCATCACCGTCAGCCACGCCGTGGAACAGCCGGAGCCGAGGCAGGCCACCGCCGAGGAAGCATCGCTTCTCGGCATCCAGAAAGCCGCCCTCGTCACGCACATCCGGCGGACGTACTACAGCGACGACGGGCGGCCGGTGGAGACGGCAGACATCGTGGTGCCCGCCGCTCACTGCGAGATCGTCTACGAGATCCCGATCAACCGTCACTAGCTCCAGTGCATCGTCAGCTTGAAGCGCAAGGGCCGTAACGGCGAACGCCTGCCCGGCCTCAACCGGAAACCCTACAAACGGCGCACCCCTGTCGAACGCTGCATCTAAGGAGCAGCCGGCTCACGAGCGCAGGCATTCTCCCTGCGGGTCGTAGCAGACGAGTCCGCGCTCGCGAGCCAGCGAAGCGGCGTACTCAGACACTTCCTCAGCTGCGCTGAAGGACATGAGCAGGTACACGATCGGCCCTGAGGCCTCGTCGATGACCGGTGGCGAGGCCCAAACGACACTCCCGTCGGTCTCGTCGGGGTAGCGCTCGACGAGCGCCTCGACGTAGGCCGCGATGCGCGGTGCCGGAGACACGACGCCCTCGTCCGACTCAAGGTAACGCGCATAGAGCTCGTCGTAGACGGAGCCCGCTTGGATGTCGTCCCGTGGACGCTCGCCATCCCACACAGCAAGGTCATAGCTCACAAGTGAATCGTCGCAGCTGCCGCTTCGGCCGCAGTGAGCAGGCCCGGAGTCGAGCCAGCAGCCAGGTGATTCGTAGAGATCTCCCAGCTCTCACGCCTGTCGAATGCGTGTCGAGGGCCGGTCGATGAGGCGCCAAAGACGGGAATAGGAGCAGGTCAACAGACGGGCGACACGCAACCTGCCAAGCGCCTTCTAAGCGCTTGGCCGCAGGTTCGAGTCCTGCCGGGGGCGCACATACCCTCTCCCTGCGGAAACGCGTGAGGGGTTCTTTGCTGTCCGGATGCACATCGCTGTGAGACCAAGCGCCTTGACTGTCCACGACCGTGGATACATACCCCGACATCGGGGTTGCAGTTCGCGCCGACGGATGTCTGGCTACCGCTCCTCGTCCAGTACCTGGGCAGCCGCGCGTGGGTCCATGAGGTTGGACCACGCCTGTTCGGCCGGGAGCAGGTCCCGCTCTGGCAGGGCGTACTCCGGATACCAGCCCTCAGCCTCGCAGCCGGGGACGTTGCGCAGGATCAGCACGGTCAGGTTCGGCGGTACGGAGCCGGTGATCCGGACGGCGAGGTAGGTCTCGTGGCCGTCGTCCGCACACACCTGGAGGCCAAGGGTGAAGGTGTCGAACTCGCGTGTGTGCTCACGGCCGTCGCGCAGCGTGGCGTGCGCCAGGTCCACCAGAGTCCCCCGCAGGCGGCGCACGAAGCGGACGCCGGCCTCGGCGCGGTACCGGACATGGTCCTCACGTGCGGGCAGGAGGTGAGCGGTGTGTGTCGCGGTCTTCAGCCCGTCGGAATGTTCCGCGTTGTAGCGAGCCCGGGCGGCGCAGCCGTCGGCCTCCAGGGCTGCATAGAAGTCATCGCCCGAGCCGTCCTCGCGCCGACCCGCCGCGACCAGCCATGGCAGATCGGCGTCCAGCCATACCGCGCCGCGCCATCGCTGCACCTTGACCTTGAACAGCACCTGGTCGTCCACGGACCGGATGCGTTCGTGCTTGCCGTCCTCGTCCGCGAACTGCTCGGACGCCTTGGCCAGCACCGGGTGGTCGATCTCGTCCAGCGGCACCGTGACCGGCGGCACTGCGAGGCACAAGTCCTCGCGTAAGCAGCGCAGCGTCGGGCGGGCCGGGCGCAGTGGGCCGGGCCCGCTCATTCCTCGATTCCCCCGACCGCGTCGATCTCCTCCGCGGTCAGCCCGGTCAGCAGCATCACATCCGATTTCAGCGACCCGTCCAGCACACTGAGCGCCTCCACCATCCCGGACCGCAGATCCTCACGGCGCTGCTCCAGATACACCCGGACCGCCTCGGCCACCAGGTCCTTCTTCGTCAGCCCCAGGAAATGAGCGCCCTGGCTGATCAATTTGTCCGTCGCCGGGTCCACCTTCAGCGGGGACTGGCGTACCGACTTCGCCGCCGTCGTCATCGTCAACACCTCCGCCGCCATAGTACCTAAATACCTCACGGTGTAGTTGTTCCAGCGTCACCGCTGTCGAACGCCCTGGCTCCGGCCGACGGCACACGCCTTCGCTACCCGAGACGACCATCGAGCAGGCATCCCGGAATCGACAGCAAGCGCTTTGACGATTTTCGTTCGTGGGCGACCTGCGAACACGCAGGTGAGCACATCGCTTAGACCCGCGCACCTTCAAAGCGCTTGGCCGCAGGTTCGAGTCCTGCCGGGGGCGCACATACCCTCTCCCCCGCGGAAACGCGTGAGGGGTTCTTTGCTGTCCGGATGCACATCGCTGCGAGGGCAGGCGTCTGGACTGTCCGGTCTCGCGCGTGTACTCACGGCCGTCGCGCAGCGTGGCGTGCGCCAGGTCCAGCAGAGTCGCCCGTAGGCGGCGCACGAAGCGGACACCGGCCTCGGCGCGGTACCGGACATGGTCCTCACGTGCGGGCAGGAGGTGAGCGGTGTGCGTCGCGGTCTTCAGCCCTCCTCGCCGCGCGCCTGGGCACCGATCTCCTCGACCAGCGCCTCGGTGTCCATGATCATGCCCACCGGCCCGGAGGGGGTGCCGTACAGGGAATACCCGTCGGGAAGCTGCTGCTCGACGAGTTCGGTGACCGGGACAAGCCGGGCAGCGAAGTTTCCGACCGCGCGGTAGTACGTGGGCGAGGTGAAGACCGGGACCACCGGCTCGTCCTCCGCCGACCGCACGGCCAGCGAACCGCCGTCGGGCGCGGTGAGCACGGCGACCTGGGCGGCAGCCGGCGTGCGCAGTACGGCCACGCTGGGCCCGTGTCCCGTCACGGCCGGCTGGATCGCGGAATCGATCGGATCGTCGGGTGTGGGCCAGCCGCGGGCCTCCGGGGAGGGGCGGCACTCCTCGTTGCCCTCCCACTCCACGATCTCGCCCGTGGGACCCGTCCGCCAGCGGCCGGGGATCGCCCAGTCCGGCGGCACACCCCCGTTCTCGTCCGCGCTGTCACCCTCGCCCGACCAGGCAGGATCGGGCACGCTCGCCAAGTGGTCGGGCAGGTGCGGGGCGGCCTCGACGACCTCCGCGGGCGGTTCGGGTATCTCCGGGTTTCCCTCCCATACCGTGCTCCTGACGCTCAACAGGCGTACGTCCCTTCGTGGCCGGACACGCTGGATTCTCCCCGGGGCAATTCGGCTCTTGCCCGCCGAGGTCACCTCACACGGTGAACCTGACGGCTTCGAGCCACAGGTCGTTGCTGAGGGTTCCGCCGAAGATCAGGTTCTCCCCGCCGGGTTCGTCGCAGCCCATGTTGTGCCAGCCCTCGTTGTGGACGTGCGAGGTCTGGCAGATGACGCTCTTGCTGTTGTCGACGCTGATGGCGAAGCCCAGCATGTCCGGGGCGCTGTTCTTGGCGCTGCCGATGTAGAGATCGATGCCGTCGACCGCGCCCTTCCACGGCGCGTTGTAGTGGCCCTTGCCGTCGGTCGAGTTCGGGTTGCGGACGAAGGCGGTGGCAGCCGTGCCGTTGGTGCCGGACACCGCGATGTTGAGCGCCTTGACCGGCCTCTCCTGGCCCACCGTGCCGGCGGTGGCGCCGTCGCACACCGCGGCCTGCCAGCCGAGGTTCTCCACATAGACCCGGTAGCAGACGTGCCGGCCCGGATCCCGGGTGGCCAGCGCCTGTACGGCGGTCGCCGCGGTCTTCACCTGCGGCTTGGTCACCTCTTTCTCCGTGCCGCCCCCGGATCCCGCACCGGCGGCCGGCGCCGACGTGACCGGTGCGGCGGACGGGGTCTCCGGTATGACGGCGGCCGGAGGGTTCTGAACCTCTGCCTTGGGGGTGGGGGTGGGGGTGGCCTTGGTCCGGGTGGGCGTGGGTGTGGGCGAAGGGGTGGCAGTGGGGCTGGGGGTGGGTGAAGGCGTGGGTGAGCCCGGGATGGCCTCGGCTGCTGTCACCTTGTCGCTGTCCTCCGAGGTGAGCGCGTCACCGCCGATGAGCGGAACGCCGAGGGCGACGACGGCGACCGCGACCCCACCCCAGCCCAGACTGATCCAGACCCGCCGCCCGGGGACGAGACCGCGGGGCGAGCGGGCGGGCTTGCGGGCGAACGCCTCCGAGAAGCCCTTCGGCTGCTTGTTCGGCTGCTTCGGGGATTTCGAGGGCTTCGGTGACTGCGTGGGCATCGGGATTGCTCCGGGGAGTCGTGGCATGTGAGTCGGGTATCGCCTTCGGTATGTCGCCAACGCCTTGCAGGCGGGGTGGGTTCAGGGCACCGTCCATTTCTGGGCCGCGTTGCCCGAGCACCAGGCGATCTGGAGCGGGGAGCCGTCGGCCGTGCTGGCGTTGGCGACGTCCAGGCACTTGTCGGCGGCGACGTTGACGATGTCGTAGGCGCCGCTGACCCGCCACTGGGTGACCGTGGTCGAGTCGCAGGCGGCCATGACGACCCGGGTGCCGTCGTTGGTGGAGCGGCCGGCGAGGGACAGACAGCGGCCGCCCTTCTGGAGGGTGCCGTTGGCGGCGAACGTCCACTTCTGGTCCGAGCCGCCGTCGCAGCCGTACAACTTGAGGGCGCTGCCGACGAGTTGGACGCACTTGCCGACAAACCCGTCGTAGTGGCCCGAGATCTGGCCGACGGGGCGGGAGAAGTCCTGAGAGGGAGTCGATGCGGCGGTGGCCTTGGGCTGGGCGGCGGCGGTCTTCTTCGCGGCGGGGGCCTTGGCCTTCGCGGTGACGGTGGCGACCGTGCCCGGGTTGGCCGGGGCCTGGGGCGCGGCCGGGTTCGCGGCCTTCTGCGGGGTCTTCGCCGGCGTCCTGGCGGGGGGCGCTGACTTCGGGGACAGCGTGGGCGTGGGCGTGGGGGTGGGGGTGGGCGTGAGCGACGGGGTGGGCGGCGCGACCCGGACGCTGCTCGCGGCGGGCACCTCGTCGTCTCCCGAGGCGAAGACTCCGCTACTGGCCAGGGAGACGACGAGGGCGCAGACGCCGGCCAGGGCGCCGCCCCAGCCGAGACCGGCCCAGACCCGGCGCCCGGGGACGAGACCGCGGGGCGAGCGGGCGGGCTTGCGGGCGAAGGTCTCCGAGAAGCGCTGCGGATGTTTCGAGGGCTCCGGGGGCTTCGAGGGCATGGGGGCTGCTCCGGGGAGTCGGGAGTGGGGGCCGTAGGACGGACAGGGGCCGGTCAGACGGGTGTGGCGGACTGGGGCAGGTCCTGCTCGTCCAGCAGCACGAGTTGGGCCGCCTCGGGCGCGGTCAGCTCGGCGACCCGCATGGCCTGACGTTCCGTCATGCGCTGGAAGAGCTGGCGGGCCGTGCGGCCGTTGCCGAACTGGGCGCCTCGCGGGATCAGTTCGACGTGCTCGGTCAGCGCCTTGCGGGCGGCCGTGCTGAGTTCGTACTGGTGGCGCTGGGCGTGGTGCTCGACGATGCTGACCACTTCGGCCGTGGAGTAGTCGGCGAAGACCAGGCTGCGGGTGAAGCGTGAGGACAGGCCGGGGTTGGAGCCGATGAAGCGGTCCATGTCGTCCGGGTAGCCGGCGGCGATGACGACGACCTCGTCCCGGTGGTCCTCCATCAGCTTGACCAGGGTGGCGATCGCCTCGCCGCCGAAGTCGTTCGCGGCCCCGGCCGGGGCCAGGGCGTACGCCTCGTCGATGAAGAGGACGCCGCCCCGGGCGCGGTGGAAGGCCTCGGTGGTCTTCGGGCCGGTGTGACCGACGTACTCGCCGACGAGGGCGCTGCGGTCGACCTCGACCAGGTGGCCGCGGGCGAGCAGGCCGAGCGCCTTGAGGAGGCGGCCGTAGAGGCGGGCGACGGTCGTCTTGCCGGTGCCGGGGTTGCCGGCGAAGACCAGGTGGCGGCTGAGCGGCGGGGCGGGCAGGCCCGCCTGCTCGCGCAGCCGTACGGTCTGCATCAGCTTGACCATGCCGCCGACGTCGCGTTTGACGCCGTCCAGGCCGACGAGTTCGTTCAGCTCGGCGAGCAGGTCCTCCAGGGTCTCCGGCTCGGGTTCGGGCTCGCCCTGCTGGCCGAGTCCGGGGGTGCCGGCGGCCGGTTCGGCGGGGGTGGTCGGGATGCCCGCGGGTGTGCGGGGCGTGGCCGGGGCCGTGGGCAGGTCCGAGAGCGTCGGGAGCAGGGCCGTGCCGACCCGGATCGCGGCGCAGTCCTCGAACACCGGCTCGGCGCCCTCGGCGAGTTGCGCGTCGTGGCCGCAGTCGAAGACCCGGCAGCCCCGGAAGCGCGGGGTGGCGCCCCGGGCCATGTGCAGCGCGGGGAACGCGGTGGCCGTCACGTCGCAGTGGTCGAAGGTGCCGCCGGACTCCTCGCCGACGAGGATCCCGTTCTTGCCGGTGCCCTCGATCCGTACGC
The DNA here is from genome assembly GCF_053593675.1 of Streptomyces sp. NPDC002156. Lineage (NCBI taxonomy): Bacteria > Bacillati > Actinomycetota > Actinomycetes > Kitasatosporales > Streptomycetaceae > Streptomyces > Streptomyces sp. NPDC002156. The sequence goes on from NZ_JBSFDA010000042.1 coordinate 55,501, forward strand.
CCCGCACCTCGGCCTGTGCCTTGCGTCCCAGGACCAGTCCGCCGGCCCCCGCCCCGGACACCCCGCCGCCGTCCATCCTCAGCCGGGCCCCGGTGTCGACGGTCACGCCCGCGCCGCCCACCTCGGCGATCCGGGTGCCGCGCAGCACGGCGACCGCGTCGGCGGTCAGCTCGATGCCGCCGCGCCGCTGCCCGGTCACCGAGCAGTCCAGGAGTTGCGACTCCCGGCCGGAACGCACCCGTACGCCCGTCTCGCCGTCCTCCACGCGTACGGCGGCCAGCGCCACCTGCGCCTCGTCCTCCACCTGGACACCGCACGCCCGGGCGCCGGCCAGTGTGGTCCGGGTGACCTCGGCCTGTGCGTCGCCGGCCATCGCCAGGGCGTGTTCCCCGCTGCCTGACACCCGGCAGCCGGTCACCACCGCGACCGCCCGCTCGTCCAGGTGCAGGGCCGAGCCGCCGGTCCGGGCGAACAGCGAGTCGGCCAGCGTCACCGTCGTACCGCCGGCCGCCAGCAGGCCGTGGCCCGCCGGGTCGAGGACGTGGCAGCCGTGTGCCGTGATGTGTGCTGTGTCGCCGGCTTCCAGGCCGTGGCCGCCCGCCCCGGTGATCCGGCAGTCGGTCAGCTCGGCCCGTGCCTCGTGCGAGACCTGGACACCGGAGCGGGCCACGCCCTCGATCCGGCAGTCGGTGAGCAGGGCCTCGGCGGTGTCCTGGACGAGGACGCCGTTGCGTCCGGCGCCCACCAGGCGCGCGTCGCGCAGCAGCAGCCGGGAGCCGCCGCGAACCCGTAGCGCGGACCCGGAGTTCTCCTGGATCCGCAGCCGCTCGGCGAGCAGCACGGCCGTGCCGGACAGCACGACGCCGATGCCGTCGACCGACTCGATCACCGTGTCCTCGACGCGGGCGCGGGCGTCCCCGGCGAGATGCAGCGCGGTGTGCTGGGCGCCGCTGAGCCGGGTCCTGCGCAGCACCAGTACGCCGCCGCCCAGCGGGTCCGCCAGTTCGGCGGCGAGATCGCTGTCGAGGTCCAGGGAGGCGTTGGCGACGGCTCCGGAGCCGTCCGGGGAGCCGAGCACCTCGACCCGGCCGTGGCCGAGCCGGCAGTCCTCCAGGCTGAGCCCGGCCGCGTCCTCGACCCGGACCAGCGCCTCCGTGGGGCCGGCGCCGCGCAGCACCAGGCCGGTCAGCAGGCACTCCGGGGCGGTGACGGTGAGGGCGGTCCCCCAGGGAGCCCGCAGGACGACCGAACCGGGGCCGTACTCCGGTTCCAGCGTGACGCGCCGGTCGAGCCGCAGGATCTCCTCGTACTCGCCGGGCGCGACGGTGACGACCGCGCCGGCGGGTGCGGCGGTGAGCGCCGAGGCGATGCTGCGGTGGGTGCCCCGGCCCTTGGGCGCCACCCTGATGATCTGGTCCGTCATGAGTAGCCCCCGCCGTTCCAGCCGTTGCCGCCGACGACCGAGTCGCGGACGATACCGCTCAAGTACATGTTGGAGAAGATCTTGTCGACCAGCTTGCCCATCCCCGCCACCACGAAGATGTCGAAGAAGCCCTGGCGGTGGTACCAGCGCCCGGCGATGTTCTGGGTGATGATCGTCCGGGCGAGGCCGGTGGTGACGCCGCCGACCACACCGGCCGCCGCACCGGCCGCGCCCACCAGCAGCGCGTCGGTGCCGTACAGATGGACGGTGTTGCCGTCCTTGTCCTTCACGCCGAAGATCGCCGCGCTCGCGCTGCCGCCGATGAATCCGGACAGGGCGCCGCCGAAGATGCCGACACCGAAGTCGTACGTGCCCGAGCGCCAGCGGGTGACCTTCTCGTTGCCCGCGAACTCGCCCTGCCAGCCGTCGTCGTTGGGGCGCCGGGAGTAGGGCTGGCCCATGTCCATCTGGCCGAGGCCGGTCTTCCAGGGGCCGCCCCGGAAGGTGGCGAGGTGTCCGGCCGAGATGGTGCCCTTGACGCCGGCGCTGACGGTCGCGCCGAAGGCCGCCTTGGCGACGTCGTTCCAGCCGAACTCGCCGCCGGTGGCGGCCGCGACGATGCCGTAGACGACCAGGTTCATGCTGAAGTCGAGCAGCCACTCCTGGCCCATCTCGACGGCCAGCATCTGGGCGGCCTTCCCGGCGAACGGGGTGTACACGGCCTCGCCGCCGACGCTGCGGCCGAAGTCCCAGCGGTTGGGCTCGCGCCACATCCGGCTGAAGCCACGGTACTCGCCGAGCGCGCCGATGTAGTTGGTCTCGCGGCCGATGAGCGTGGTCCGGCCGAACGTGTCGGTGTTCCAGATGTATCCGGAGATGGCGCGCTGTTCGAGGAGCGTCGTGCCGGTCGTGGCGTCGTAGCGCCGCCACTGCTTGTGCCACTCCTCGCTCTCCAGGAAGGTGCCGTCGCCGAGTTCCGTCTTGCGGCGGATGTCGATGCCGTTGTCGAACTCCTTCCACACGTTGGAGTTGAACGTGCCGCCGACGTCGGAGACGTACTCGCGCACCCGGAACGGCGCGTCGGTGGCCCAGGAGTGGATCGGTCCGGTGGCCGGGCGGGCCGGGATCTCCTGCACGGTCATGTGGTTGATGGTGGCCGGGTTGGCCGGGTCCGGGGTCGCCACCTGGTCCTGCCAGCGGGCGTCCTGCCGCCAGCCGGGGAGCACGTTGCCGTTGGAGTCGATCCAGCTGCGGATCCGGTTCGGGGTGCCGCCGCCGAAGTCCATGACGTTGCCGTGCCGGTCGATCTTGTTCCACTGCCAGGTCTCGGCGCCGGTGTTCGGGTTCCGGCTGACGCGCCAGGCGTCGACGGTGGTGCCGTCCCCGAGCAGCCGGTGCTCGCGGATCAGCCGGAGCTCGTCGGTCGGCCTCATCCGTTCGAAGTCCTGGAACGACTCCTTGTCCCAGGCCCAGGTCTCCATGCCCCGCTTGTTCTCCGTCACCCGGAGACCGGTGGTGTTGTTCGGGCCGTGCCACTCCAGGGTCTTCGCACCCGCCGGGCCCGTGGCGGTGATCGTGATGGTGTTGTTGCCGCCGGCGGCCGGGTCGGGCCAGGTGTCCTTGCGGCCGACGACCATGCCGTGGGGGTCGTACCTGGTCCAGTCGCCGTTGCCGGCGTGGATGTTCTGCCGGAAGCCGATGTCCCCGTTGCCCGCCTGGCCGTCCGGGCGGACGGCGGGGGCGGGCCGGTACTCGACCACCGTGCCGTCGCTGAGCCCGGTCCTGGCGACGTTCCACTGCTTGTTCGCGTCGGGCGAGTACCAGTCGCCGTTGCCCCTGTTGGTGGTGAAGCGGTCCTGGAAGATGATGGTGTCGCCCTGCCCGTAGCCGGCGCCCGGCTGCACGGTGAAGTCGCCCTGCGTGTAAGTGCGGTGGCCGTTGAGCTTGCCCGCGCCCTCCGACCAGGGCAGGTAGTTGTTGACCGCCTGGACCTGCACGCCACCCGGCCTGGTCGGCAGCGGGACGTCGCCGACGGTGAGGTCGTTGCCGCTCGACACCTTGCCGGTCACGCGGACGATGTCGCCGTTCCTCGCGATGTCCGTCGTGACACCGCTCATGCTGACGAACCGCACACCCCGCTCGGGCAGTCCGCCGGCGGCGGCGTCCGTCAGCTTCCACTCGTGGATCTGGTACCTGCCGTCGAACCGCAGCCAGTTCGCGTTGGCCAGGCTCGTTGCCCGGTAGTCCCCGCTCATCGCCCAGCGGGCGAAGAACGGCGGGCGCTGCTCGGCGAGGCGTTGGGTCTCCAGGAACTTGCCGTCGCTCAGGGTCGTGCCGCGGCCGTTCTCCTTGCCGTGCGCGGAGTGGGACATCCAGTCCCGCTTGGGGATGCCGTCCGCGCCCATCTCCACCTGGAAGTAGCGGCGTACGTCGTGCGGGGTGGGGGTGAAGCGGCCGAACTTCTCGTGGACCAGGGTGTCCGCGCCGGTCTTCGGGTGGGCCATGGAGTCCGTCCAGCCCCGGCCCGGACCCCACTTCCTGGCCCCCTCCGCCAGGTGGTTGTAGTCCGCGTCGAAGCGGTGCCAGTCGCCGCGGCCCGCGCTCTGGGTCCAGACCGTGCGGTCCAGGTTCGCCAGCACATGGCCGCCGTCGGGGTTCTGCTGGAAGTGGTGGACGCGGGTGTCGACGCCCCGGGTGGTGGTGACGTCGAAGTAGCTGCGACCGCTCTCGCCCCAGTGCCGGGTGCCGTGGCGGGTCGCCACGCCGGCCCCGTCGAACTCGGTCCACACACCACGCTGGTTGAAGCGGCCGAAGGTCCCGGCCCCGGCGGAGGAGTGGTACGCGTCGATCGAGCCGCCGTTGCCGAACGGCAGCGTGCGGCGCTCGAACACCTCGGCGCCGGAGTGGCCGAGCAGCCTGACCCGCCCGTTGTCGAGGCCCTTGAGGTCGACCGTCCCGCCGTCGTACCAGGGCCGGTTGGCGTTCTGTGGCCGCGGCAGCGGGTTGCCGGTCCCGTCGAGGTGGATGCGTTCCCAGGTCGGCTTGGCGCCGCCCGCGGCCGGATAGGTCACCTCGATGTGCTGGTTGGGCTTGATCTGGCCCTCGTGGATGACGTTGATCCGCTGGGAGGCGAGCCGCCCGTCGGCGTCGTACAGCTTGAACTCGCCCTGGTGCGGGGCACCGACGCCGCCGACGCGGTACTGGCCGTTCGCCCGGGTGACCGGGGCGCCCGTCGTGGTCAGGTCGCCGTCCAGGACTTGGTTGAGGTCCGTGCGCAGGAAGCGGGTGCCGATGCCGTCGCCGAGGCGCACGGTGTCGTAGAGGTGGGTGCCGTTCCCGTCGTTGACCCGGAAGACACCGTTCTGGTTGGTGTCGACGACGACGGAGCGCTCCATCCTGCCGTTGTTGCCGTACAACTGGAAGCCGCCGTCCGTCTGCTCCACGCGGTATCCGGCGTTGGCGCCGGGCCGCGCGTTGACCTTGACGTTCGGCACCTCGACCAGGTTGTTGTCCAGCACCTCCATGGCCCCGCCGGGGTGGATGCGGACGCTCTGCCCGGCCGGCAAAGCCACGCCGGACGCGTCCTGGAGCCGGACGGTCTGGGAGTCGAAGGCGCCGTTCGCCCGGTGGAGGCGGACGATGTTCGGCTGGGCGACGACGAAGGTGCCGTCGGCGCGGACGGTGACGTTGGCGTTCGGGATGGTGGCGCCGTCGGCCTGCCTGAGGACCGCCTGCCCGTTGGCGGGCGGGATGTGGACGAACTCGCCGTTCGCGTGGGGGGCGGTGCCGCCGGTCAGTACCCGCACGTCGGCGGCGTGGTGGCCCGTGGCGTCGACGGCGACGTGGTCGTTGCCGCGGATGACGCGGAAACCGTTGCCGTTGCCCGACTGGGCGGTGACGGTCGCACCCGACTGACCGTTCAGCTGGAGCGTGCCGTTGGGGTTGATACGGACGCTCGTGCCGTTCAGGGCACCGCCGTTGAGGGCGAGGTCGTCGTACCTGTGCGCGAACTGACCGTCGTAGACGATGGTCCGGTTGGCGTTGTTCGCCGTGGGGACGTGGAAGTCGTTGCCGACCGGTGTGATACCGCCCTGAGACACCCCACCCACGTCGGTGCGGACGATCACGCCCGGCCCGCCCGGAACGGGTGTGTGGACGAACTGCCCGCCCACACCACCACCGTTCAGCATCTGAGCGTTGTGGGTGTGAACACCCGCGTCGTCGACCACCGTGTGCGGCAGCCCGTCGCCGTTGTCGATCCGGAAACCGTTCGGCTGAGCCACCACCTGCGAACTGGGGACGACGTTGCCGCGCGCGTCGATGAGCTGGTGATTCTGGTGAGTGGCGTCGGGGAAACGGATGAAGTTGCCATGAGGGTCAGGCATAACCCGGTGCACATAACCGCCACCGGCCCCGTAGACCGTGAACCGGTTGCTCGGCTCATGGACACGGAAACCACCACCCGGTCGGGCAGTGACCGTCGTACCCGCCTGACCGTCCACACGGATCGGACCGACGGAGTCGATATGCAGGCGCTCGCCGTTCAAAACACCGCCGCCACTCAGCGGCAGCTCGTCATACCTGTACGCGAACTGACCGTCGTAGACGATGGTCCGGTTGGCGTTGTTCACCGTGGGGACGTGGAAGTCGTTGCCGACCGGTGTGATACCGCCCTGAGACACCCCACCCACGTCGGTGCGGACGATCACGCCCGGCCCGCCCGGAACGGGTGTGTGGACGAACTGCCCGCCCACACCACCACCGTTCAGCATCTGAGCGTTGTGGGTGTGAACACCCGCGTCGTCGACCACCGTGTGCGGCAGCCCGTCGCCGTTGTCGATCCGGAAACCGTTCGGCTGAGCCACCACCTGCGAACTGGGGACGACGTTGCCGCGCGCGTCGATGAGCTGGTGATTCTGGTGAGTGGCGTCGGGGAAACGGATGAAGTTGCCATGAGGGTCAGGCATAACCCGGTGCACATAACCGCCACCGGCCCCGTAGACCGTGAACCGGTTGCTCGGCTCATGGACACGGAAACCACCACCCGGTCGGGCAGTGACCGTCGTACCCGCCTGACCGTCCACACGGATCGGACCGACGGAGTCGATATGCAGGCGCTCGCCGTTCAAAACACCGCCGCCGCTCAACGGCAGCTCGTCATACCTGTGCGCGAGATTGCCGTCGTAGACGATGGTCCGGTTGTCGGGACCGGGGACGCGGTACCCACCGCCGACGGGGGTGAACCGGGTCGGCTGGAGCGTGCCGCCCGCGTCGAAGTGCTGGATGCCGCCGGGGCTGCCCGGCATAACGTCCATCCTGACCGTCGTACCGCCGAAGTGGCCGCCCTGGAGGGTGATCTGGCGCTCTTCGCCGACCAGTCGGGGGCCTTTCGCGTCCACGTCGAAGTCCCAGCGGTGGGTCTCGCCCCCGTTGACCTGCTCGATGCGGACGACGTTCCCGTCGCCGATGCGGTCCGCGCGCAGCCCCTGGAAGCCGTTCGGGTTGGTGATGTTCGGGAGGGACCCGGGAGTGATGTCGACGCGGACGCCGTTCAGGCCGGGCACGTCGACCGCCTGGGCGGGTGCGCTGTTGAGCCCGGAGGGGCCGGCCGCGGCGTTCTGATGCGGCGGCGGGGCCTGCCGGGTGACGTTCTGGAGCTCGATGCCCTGGACGACCCTGCTGTCGATCTGCTGGTGGTTCAGGGCGGCGCTCAGGTGGTAGTCCGTGCGGAGGACGCTGCTGCCGCCCGCGAGGTCCTGCTCGATCCTGAGGAACCGGTCGCCGCCGCCCGGCGGGGTCTCGAACGTCGCCCGGACCCCTGGGGTGGCCGGGACGACCCGCGGCACGGTGGCCGTCGGGGTGACCTCGACGCGCACGGTGTTCGGCAGCCCGGGGATGTTGGTGAAGGTGTGCTGGAAGTTGAGGGACTGTTCGCGCTCCATGAACACCCGGATGGTCCGGTGCTGGTCGCGGAACGCGGTCAGGTCGACGCGGCCGAGCTTCGGCAGGTCGACGATGAGGCTGTCGTTGCCGGGCAGGCCCGGGGTTCCGTTCCTGCCCGGTCCCCCGGTGCCGGGCGGCGGGACGTGCGACCCCGGGCCGCCGTCGAGCCCGCCCGGGGTCGGAGTCGGGGTCGGGGTCGGAGTCGGTGTCGGTGTCGGGGCCGGGGGCGTTCCCAGCGCGTTCGCCGGCGCCGGGTTCACCGCGGGCATGCCGCTGACGGGCGCGTCCACCCGCCCCAGGGCCGTGGCGGGCGGCACCTCCACATGGGCGGCCCCGGCCGGGACGTCCGACACGCCTCCCCTCAGCCCGTTCGCGCCCCCGGTGACCGGGACGTCGACCCGGCCCACCGACGACGGCATGCTCACACCCCCGGAGCCCGGGACGTCCACCCGGCCCACCGAGGGCACGTTGACGCTCCCGACCGACGGGATGTCCACCCGGCCCACGGACGGCATGTTCACGCTGCCGGTGGGCGGGACGTCGACGCGGCCCACGGACGGCATGGTCACGCCCCCGGTGGCCGGGATGTCCATCCGGCCCACCGACGGCACGTCGACCCGGCCCAGGGACGAGCCGACGCCGTTCACCGAGGGGATGTCGGTCATCCGCGCGGACATCGCGGGGGCGTCCACCCGTACGGTCGTCGGGCCGTTCGACAGCGCCCCCGGGCTCGACACGTTGACCTGGTGCAGACCCGCCGTGGGGACGTCCACGCCGCCCATGTTCACCGTGGGCACGTTGACCTGGCCGAGGCCCATCGTGGGCACGTTGACCTGGGAGACGGACGGGACATTGACCTGGCCGACGGACGGCGAGGACACGGACCCGAGGCCGTTCGCCGAGGGGATGTCGGTCACCCGCGCGTCCATCGACGGCATGTCCACCCGCACCGCGGTCGGCCCGGACGCCACCGACCCCAGACTCGGTACGTCGATCCGGGCGACGGCGACCGCGGCGACGTCCCCCACGGCGAGGTCGGCGCCCCGGAGCCCGGCCACGCCGACCGTGCCGACCTGGCTGATCTGGCCCAGCTGCGGCAGGCTCATATTGCCGATGCCGCCCAGCTGGGCCATGTTCACGCTGCCGAGGCCGCCCAGCTGGGGCATCTGCACACCGCTGAGCCCGGTGACGGCGGGCAGGTCGGTGATACGGGCGCCGATGGCCGGCAAGGGCGCGTTGAAGGACCCGCCGAGCCCGCTCAGACCGCCGGTGAGGTTGACGTTCCCGATCGAGGACGACAGGTTCAGCGACGGCAGGTCCGCCATCCCCGCGCCGAGTCCGCCGGTCGGACTGGGGGTGAAGTTGCCCATGTTGATGTGGGACAGGCCGCCCAGGTCGGCCCCGGGCCGCAGCAGCGTGAGCCCCGACGCGGCCGCGCCGCTGATCTTGCTCGACACGCCGAGGAACTGGCCGCCGGCGAAGGCCCCGTACCGGTACATGCCGAAGACACCGCGGTCGATGACGCCGATCCTCAGCGCGAAGAGCAGGCCGTTGCCCATCTCGTCCGCGGCGACCGGCAGGAAGAACCGCAGCCCGTTGAGCCCGCGCACGCCGTTCAGCATCGTGGTGCCCAGCGAACTGCCCAGCCTCCCGATGCCGTTGAGACCGCTGATCACGGTCCGCACCGCGAAGAAGCTCTTCGTGCCCAGCAGGTTGATGACGGTCAGTTCGTTGGCCAGCGGGACGACGCCGAAGCCCTTGCCGAGGCCGGCCCCGCCCATGGTGAAGCCCTTGAGCCCCGGCATGAACGTCAGGGGCGTGAACTTCACCCCGCCCAGGCCGCGCAGACCGCCGTTCAGCCAGACCCCGGTGGCCCGGAAGGCGTCGTCGATGCCGAACGTCAGCCGGCCGAGCAGCCCGAGCGCGTTGGGCCCGCCCAGGAGCAGGTTCTTGCCGCCCTGGAAGGCGGAGACACCGGCCCCCTTCAGCCCCTTGAACACCGCGCCGACGTTGATGCCCTTGGTGGTGGGCGCGATGACGCCCAGGATGGAGAGCACCAGTTCGGTGACGCTCGCCTTGCCCTGGGAGAAGTCCACCGCGGTCTTGATCAGCAGCGCGACGTTGAGCCCGATGGCGAACAGCGCCAGCGGACCGCCGACGATGATCGCGGGGATGATGAGGATCAGCGCCAGCCAGCCCAGCGCCTTCCAGAACGCCTCGCACTCGTCGATCGGCGAGGCGATGCTCTCGGCCGCCGTGGTCAGCGCGCTCGCCGCGGTGTCGGCGGCCTCCGACAGGATGTCCTTGGCGTCCTCGGCGGTGTTCTTGTGCGTCTCGCGTCCCTCGTCGTCGTCCTCGGCCAGCGCCGCCGCCGCGGTCAGGGCGGCGTCGGCCCGCTCCTGCTGGGTACGCATCACCCCGACGAAGGTCCGCAGCGCGGCCTGGGCATCCTCGTGGGCCTGGCGGAACGTGGAGACGTAGTTGCGCAGATCACCGTCGATCACCTTGCGCAGCGCGTTCGCCGTCTCGCCGACGAAGGCGCCGTCCGTGGTGTTCTTGATCTCCGTGAGTCCGGAGTCGATGGTGTCCGCCAAGGTGACCAGGTCGCCCTGCGAGGTGATGATCTCGTCGATCCGGGCGGCGTCGCCCGGGGTGGGGTCGCTGCCCATGCCGAGCGCACTCCAGTCGGCGGGACGAGCCATCGGGGCGCCTCCATCTGCTTTCGGGACACAACGCGGGACGTACGTACGGGCCGTCGTCTGCACCATCCACGCACCGGGACCCCGGGATGGTTCAACGCACGGGAAAACAGTGCCCGTTGAACCATCCCGGGGGCCTCGTGCGTGGAGAGGTCGGAAGAGGCGTACGGCACATCAGGAGGTACGACGCGTGGCGGACTTCTCCATCGACTACTCGGCCCTGCACAAGGTCCAGAAGAAGATGCACGACCTTGCCGACCAGGCCGACTCCGGCGGCGCGACCGGGGCGTTCAAGGAGGTGGGCGAGGACACCTCCAGCGAGCGCAGGGCGGTCTTCGGCGACTCCGGTCTCTCCGCCGCCTTCAACCTCTTCTACCGCCGCTCCACCTCCCGTACGAAGCAGGCCAAGGACGGGCTCGGCGAGCTGGCCGACGTCTTCAGCTCCGTCGCCAACACGTTCTTCGACGCCGACTCCCAGCTCTCCAGCGCGGCCGGGCTCATGGGCTCCAGCATCGGGCTCGACGAGTGGAAGAACGACACGGAGGCGTACGAGGACTGGCAGGAGAACAAGAACACCTGGGACGCCTACCTCGACAAGATCGGCGCCGGCGAGTACTTCGACCAGCATCCCGACGCCGACATCGGTGAGGTCTGCCGGGCCGACGGCGCCCCTTCCTGGTGCGAGACCTGGCAGAACGACGAGGACGCCCCCGATCCGCCGGGCGACGAGCCGGAGAAGCCCTCGGCCGACCCGCCGACCACGTACACCTACGAGGACGAGAACGGGAAGGTCGAGGTCAAGGTCGAGCTGAACGACGAACACGACGTCATGAAAGAGACGTCGACGATCACGACCCCCGACGGCCAGTCCTACTCGTCGGTCACCACGTACGACTCCGCCCCGAAGATCATCGATCCGGAGGGCAACGGCACCAAGGACGCCTTCGACGCCCGCGACTACACCATGGTCACCACCTACGCGGACGGTTCGAAGACCACCAGCGTCTTCGTGATCGGCGACGACGGCTCGGGAACCATGACGAGCACCGACCAGGACGGCAAGGTCACCGTCTCCACCCGCTCCGGCCCGGACGCGGAATGGGTGACCCCCGAAGAAGAAGACGAAGAGTAGAGACCGGGAAAGGACCCCTCCCCATGGCAGCCAACATCAGCCTCTCCTACACCGAGATCGAACGTGTCGCCGGCCTGCTGGACACCAGCGTCGACCAGACCCTCGTCCCGCGCATGGACGAGGCGAAGCTCGAGGTGGACAACCTCCTGGACACCGCCCTGGTCCTCACCGAGACCAGCCCCGCCCTCCAGACGCAGTACGAGAAGTTCACCGTCTCGCTGAAGGAGGCCACCGACAGCATCAAGGGCTACGCCGAGCAGTTCCGCAAGATCATGGAGTCGGTGAAGGGCATGGACCACGACATCGCCGAGAAGGTCAACAGCAGCGGCCAGTAGGCCGGTTGGGCCAGTCACCCGTCCAGTAGTCCGTTAGCCCGAGCAGTCGGCCACACTTCAGGAGGATCACGATGGCAGCAGGAACTCAGGATGTCGTTTTCGACTACGACGAGATCGGCCGGGCCGCCACGACCATGGGCACCAAGCTCACCGACATCTCCACCGAACTGGCCGAACTGGAGACCACGGTGAGCGGTCTGCTCCAGGACGGCCTCGTCTTCGAGAAGGCCAGCCCCGCGCTCAGGGACGCCTACAACGCCTTCAGCAAGCAGATGAAGTCCTCGGCCGCGAACATCGGCGAGTACGGCAAGAGCTTCAAGGACATCGGCGACTCGATCGCCCAGTCCGACACGGACATCGCCAACGAGGTCATCAAGGCCCAGAGCGAGTCGAACGCCTGACCCTGCCGTCCCTTGCCGCCTGCCGGGAACCCTTGCCCGACCGGTCCGCGTGCGC
>NZ_JBSFDA010000043.1:0-65523 GCF_053593675.1 Streptomyces sp. NPDC002156
GTCCTCGAGGAGCGCCAGGCTCTTCGGCACCCGCACGAGCAGCACGTCGACGAGCTCCGGCGGCGGATCCTGGGTGGTGAGCAGCCGTACGGAGTGCCCCCTTCACACGTAGCGCTAGGCTCGCTGTCTCTTGCCGCGCATCGACGAGTACGCCATGTCCCCCAGGAACACGACCACGACGGCCGCCGCGAGCTGGAGCGCATGGCGGCCCCAGTCGATGCCGCTCGTCTCGTCGATGCCGAAGCCTCGTGCGATCGCGTTGCCGATGACGGCGCCGATGATGCCGAAGACGGTCGTCAGCCAGAGCGGGCAGTGCTGCTTGCCCGGGATGATCGCCTTGGCCAGCAGGCCCAGCACGAATCCCACGATGATCGCCCACAACCAGCCCATGGATGCCTCCTCGTACGGCTCTACGCGAGCATTACGCCCAGTGTCGGTCCGTTCGCGCTACGGCGCATGTCGGGGACCTCGGTACGCGGTACGGCGCAGATCGGTCACCCCGACGGAAGGTGCCCCGGTCTCGTAGGCGACGCAGGCGCGGCGTAACGTGGAAGCCGTCCGGATCCTGGTTTCCCGACCGGGTTCGGCGCGGGTACGGGCCGGGGCGTGTCCGATTCGGGTGGACGGTGGAACGTGATGCGGAAGCAGAGCAGCAGTGGCGGCGCCCAGGTCTTCCGGATCACCGGGGCCCGGCAGGGGCTCGCGGACGATGTGCGCGCCAGACAGCGCCGGTACATCATCTCCATGTCCGTGCGCACGGTGGCCGTGATCCTCGCGGCGGTGCTCTGGAACGTCGAACGGCACGTCGCGTTCGTGGCGTTGGTGCTGGGCATGGTTCTCCCCTATATCTCCGTGGTGATCGCCAACGCCGGCCGGGAGAACGCGCCGGGGCTGCCGTCGACGTTCGTGACGGCTCCGGTGCGGCCGATGATCGCGCCGCCCAGGCCGGATGAGGGGTTCGCGGAACCCTCAGCGGAAGACTCCGGGAGCGATCAGGGGGCCGACATGCGGGACAATCCGCGCGAGCGGGCCTGACCGAAAGTCAACGCCGACGGCTTCGCCAAGCTCAAGAAAAGCTCAGATCAATCATGTTGTTCCAGTGCCGGTCGGACGCTTACCCGTGACATACTTCGTACGCGCTCCGCATCCCCCGTCGGAGCGACAGACCGACGCCGGGCAGCTCCCCCCGTGGCTGCTCGGCGTCGCCTTTTGAGCGCTGTTTCCGCCGGGTTTTCGGCCGGGTTAGGGTCAACAGATGATCGGCCCTGACCCTGACTCCCCCATCTGTTCCGCCAAGGCATGCCGGGCGGACGCCGTGTGGGTCCTTGCCTGGAACAACCCGAAGCTGCATACGCCTGACCGGCGGAAGACGTGGCTGGCGTGCGAGGAGCATCGCGAGCACTTGTCGCAGTTTCTGGGGGTGCGGGGGTTTTTGAAGGACGTCGTACCGCTCAGGGAATGGGAATCCGGAGAGCGGGAAGACTGACCGCTCAGCCGCCGATCGCCGACATAGGCCTGTCCGGCTGGACGAAGGACGGGTCGTCCAAGCCTGCGCCTGCCTTCTTGCCCCACATCGCTTCGCGCCAGATGCGGGCTAGCTCCTCGTCGGGGGCGTCCGAGCGGAGGGCCGCGCGGAGGTCGGTTTCCTCGCGGGCGAAGAGACAGGTGCGGATCTGGCCGTCGGCTGTGAGGCGGGTGCGGTCGCAGGCCGCGCAGAACGGGCGGGTGACCGAGGCGATGACACCCACGACATGCGGGCCGCTGTCCACCAGCCAGCGCTCCGCCGGGGCCGAACCCCGCTTCTCCGACCCCTCCTCCGTCAGCTCGAAACGGGTGCGCAGGGACTGCAGGATGTCGCCCGCCGTCACCATGCCCTCGCGCTTCCAGCCGTGCTGGGCGTCCAGCGGCATCTGCTCGATGAAACGCAGCTCGTAGTCGTGCTCGACCGCCCAGGCCAGCAGGTCCGGGGCCTCGTCGGCGTTGAGGCCCGGCATCAGGACCGCGTTCACCTTCACCGGGGTCAGGCCGGCCTCACGAGCCGCTTCGAGGCCCGCGATGACGTCCTTGTGGCGGTCGCGGCGGGTGAGCGTCTTGAAGACGTCCGGGCGCAGGGTGTCCAGGGAGACGTTGACGCGGTCCAGGCCCGCCTCCTTCAGCGCCGCCGCCGTACGGACCAGGCCGATGCCGTTCGTCGTCAGGGACATCTGGGGGCGCGGGGCCAGGGCCGCGACCCGCTCCACGATGCCGACCAGACCCGGGCGCAGCAGGGGCTCGCCGCCGGTGAAGCGGACCTCTTCGATGCCCAGCAGGCGGACGGCTATGTCTATGAGGCGGACGATCTCGTCGTCCGTGAGCAGGTCAGGCTTGGCCAGCCACTGCAGGCCCTCCTCGGGCATGCAGTACGTGCACCGCAGGTTGCAGCGGTCGGTCAGCGAGACGCGCAGGTCGGTGGCCACTCGGTTGTAGGTGTCGATGAGCACGTGGGCCCCCTCCCTCGTAGCGGATCCCGTGCGGATCGCGTGACGGAGCACAGTTTCTCCGACACCTGCGAGCCTACGTGACCCCACTGACATCGAGACCGCCCCGATGCCACAAGACGTGGAGCGGGGCCGCCGTAGATCCCTACGACGGCCCCGCTCCGTGTGCGCGGCGGAACGCCTAGTGCGCGCCGGTTCCTGTGAGGGACCGGACCTCCAGTTCCGCGTACTTGCCGGTGTCGGGCTCCTCCTTGGAGAGGACCGTGCCGAGCCAGCCCATGAGGAAGCCGAACGGGATGGAGATGATGCCGGGGTTCTTCAGCGGGAACCAGTGGAAGTCGACGTCCGGGAACATCGCCTTCGGGTCGCCGGAGACGACCGGCGAGAACAGCACCAGGCCGACCGCCACGATCAGACCGCCGTAGATCGACCACAGGGCGCCCTGGGTGGTGAACCTCTTCCAGAACAGGCTGTAGAGGATCGTCGGGAGATTGGCCGAGGCGGCCACCGCGAACGCCAGTGCGACCAGGCCGGCCACGTTGAGGTCGCGGGCGAGGGCGCCCAGGGCGATGGAGACGACGCCGATGAGGACGGTGGCCCAGCGGACCGCCTTCATCTCCTCCTTCTCGGTGGCCTTCCCCTTGCGGATGACGTTGGCGTAGATGTCGTGCGCGAAGGACGACGACGAGGCCAGCGTGAGGCCGGCGACGACGGCGAGGATCGTCGCGAAGGCGACCGCCGAGATCGTCGCGAGCAGGACCGCGCCCCAGGCCGAGTCGACGCCGCCGAGGTGCAGGGCGAGCAGTGGCGCGGCCGTGTTGCCCGATGGGTTGGAGTCGGTGATCTCTTTCTGGTCGATCAGCGCGGCGGCGCCGAAGCCGAGCGCGATCGTCATCAGGTAGAAGCCGCCGATGATGCCGATCGCCCAGATCACGGACTTCCGCGCGGCCTGCGCCGTGGGCACCGTGTAGAAGCGGATCAGGATGTGCGGCAGACCGGCGGTGCCGAGGACCAGGGCGATGCCCAGGGAGATGAAGTCCAGCTTGGAGGTGCCGGTGGCGCCGTACTGGAGGCCCGGCTCCAGGAACGCGTCGCCCTTGCCGCTGCGTTCGGCGGCGGTGCCGAGCAGATCGGAGATGTTGAAGTTGAACTTCAGCAGCACCAGGAACGTAATCAGGATCGTGCCGCTGATGAGCAGCACGGCCTTGACCATCTGGACCCAGGTGGTGCCCTTCATGCCGCCGATGGAGACGTACACGATCATCAGGACGCCGACGAGGGCGACGATGGCTACCTTGCCCGCGTCGGAGGTGATGCCGAGGAGGAGCGAGACGAGGACGCCCGCGCCGGCCATCTGGGCCAGCAGGTAGAAGATCGAGACGACGATCGTCGACGTACCGGCGGCCGTGCGGACCGGGCGCTGGCGCAT
Organism: Streptomyces sp. NPDC002156; assembly: GCF_053593675.1. Taxonomy (NCBI): domain Bacteria; kingdom Bacillati; phylum Actinomycetota; class Actinomycetes; order Kitasatosporales; family Streptomycetaceae; genus Streptomyces; species Streptomyces sp. NPDC002156. The sequence goes on from NZ_JBSFDA010000043.1 coordinate 3,907, forward strand.
GCGGTACGCAAGGACGTCACCCATGGTGTAGCGGCCGGAGTTGCGCAGCGGTTCGGCCACCAGGAGCAAGGCGACCAGCCAGGCGACGAGGAAGCCGATGGAGTACAGGAAGCCGTCGTACCCGAAGAGGGCGATCGCGCCCGCGATGCCGAGGAAGGACGCGGCGGACATGTAGTCGCCCGAGACCGCGAGGCCGTTCTGGAAGGCGCTGAACTGGCGCCCGCCGGCGTAGAAGTCGGCGGCGCTCTTGGTCTGGCGGCCCGCCCAGACGGTGATGACGAGGGTCGCGACGACGAACACCGCGAACAGGGAGATGATCAGCGGCCGGTGCTCACTGGCCTCACCCGCCGCGAGAACACTCTGCTGTACGGGGCTCATGCGCCGCCCTCCATCCGGGACTTGATCGCCTCACCCTTGGGGTCGAGGTTCGCGGAGGAGTACCGCGCGTACCACCAGGCGATGAGGAACGTGGTGACGAACTGGGCGATGCCGAAGACGAAGGCGACGTTGATGTGGCCGAAGAGCTTGGTGCCCATGAAGCCGCCCGCGTAGTTCGACAGCAGGACGTACAGCAGGTACCAGGTGATGAAGCCGACGGTCAGCGGGAAGGCGAAGGAGCGGTGGGCACGGCGCAGTTCACCGAACTCGGCGCTCTCCTGCACCTCGACGAACTCCGCCGTGGACGGGGAATGGGGCTCTGTCTTCGAGGGGGGCGGTGCGTCGGTAGCCACGGAGTCTCCTCGCGTTGCGGGTGCGGTGACGACAGCGGACGGGGGTGAGTGGTCGTTCGGGGACGGGGTCGGGCTGGGTACGGACATGGCTCTTTTCTGACCTCGCGGTGATCTGGATCACGGGGTCGGCTCGCGATGGTAGGGCCCACACGCGTGATCCGACAGGGGGCTCGATGGTGCTCGTGCTCCCTGTCCAAGGTCACGGCGCCACGCGAGGGCCGGTTCAACTCCCCGCGCTTCTTTCCGAACTGGTCTCCGGAAGTCATTGCTGGCCAGCGACGACGCGGGATAGCTTCGGCCTGTACCACCCGTCATGTACCTGCAATATCGGCGGTGCGGGCCATGCGCCCGTGCCCGCTTTTTCGCGCGTACTCAATTGTTGTCCATCCCTGCTACGCGCCTGCCCGGCAACCATCCTTGTCCGGGCCGGCCTCGTTTCCGGATGATGTGGAGATCCCATGGCTCATCTGCGCTCCAGACGTCGGCTCGCTCTCGCGGTGCCGGTCGTGCTGTCCCTGACCGCTTCCCTCGGCTTCCTGCCCGTGGCCGCGTCGGCCGCCGAGCCGGCCGTCTCCGCCGCCACTGCCGCGGAGGGTCCGAACCTCGCGTATGTCGTCAACACGAAGAGCACCGACCGTCACACGATCGGGGCGGTGACGAAGGCGATCTCCGCGGCCGGCGGGACCGTCGTGGTCACGTTCAAGAAGATCGGTGTGATCGTCGTCCACTCCACCAATCCCTCCTTCGGGGCGGAGATCCGCGCGGTGCGCGGGGTGAAGTCCGCGGGTGCCACGCGGACCACGCCGCTGGTGGCCGCCGGGACGACCGACGAGGGCGCGGCGGACTATCTGACGGCCGCCGAGGCAGCCAAGGTCGAGGCCGCGTCGGCCACGGTCCCCGAGAGCGAGCCCCTCGAAGCCGACCAGTGGGACCTGCGGTCGATCGGCGCCGACAAGGCCGCGAAGATCAACCCGGGCAGCAGCAAGGTCACCGTCGCCGTGATCGACACCGGCGTCGACGACACCCACCCCGACCTCGCCCCGAACTTCTCCGCGGCCCAGTCGGCGAACTGCGTCGGCGGCGTCGCGGACACCAGCGCGGGTGCGTGGCGCCCGTACACCGCCGGCGACTACCACGGCACCCACGTGGCCGGTGAGATCGCCGCCGCCCGCAACGGCATCGGGGTGGCCGGTGTCGCGCCCGGTGTGAAGGTCTCCGGCATCAAGGTGAGCGACCCGGACAACGGGCTCTTCTACCCGGAGAGCGTCGTCTGCGCCTTCGTGTTCGCCGCCGACCACGGCGTCGAGATCACCAACAACAGCTACTACGTTGATCCATGGCTGTACAACTGCATGGACGACCCCGATCAGCGGGCCATTGTTGACGCGGTCAACAGGGCGCAGCTGTACGCGCAGAACAAGGGCACGCTCAACCTGGCGTCGGCGGGCAACTCCTCGCACGACCTGGCCTCCGACGCGATCGTCGACGACTCCAGCCCCGACGACTCGACGCCGGTCACGCGCACGATCGACCCGCACGAGTGCTTCGACGTACCGACCCAGCTCCCGGGTGTCGTCACGGTGAGCGCCACGGGCGTCGACAACGTCAAGTCGTACTACTCCACCTATGGCAACGGCGTCATCGACATCGCGGCGCCGGGCGGCGACCGCCGGTACCAGATACCGGACACGCCGTCGCGGGACGGCCGCATCCTGTCCACCATGCCGAACGGCGCGTACGCCTTCCTGCAGGGCACCTCGATGGCCTCGCCGCACGCCGCGGGCGTCGCGGCGCTGCTGAAGTCGAAGCACCCGTGGGCGACCCCGGCCCAGCTCCAGAGGCTGCTGAAGGTCCAGGCGGACAACCCGGGCTGCCCCGAGTCGTACGACCAGGACGGTGACGGCACGCAGGACGCGGTGTGCGAGGGCGGCGCACGGGTCAACGGATTCTTCGGGGCCGGGATCGTCAACGCGCTGCGCGCGGTCCAGTAGCCCGCGAGGCCCTCCGAGTCTTCCCGCACGGCCCGTATGTCCCACGAACGAAGGAACTGGAGACCCTTATGACAGCGCCTCACCCGCGCTCCCGTCGCGCCGTGGCGATCCCGGTCGGTATGGCCATGGCTACGGCGTTCGCCTTTCTGCCGAACATCGACGCCGTCGCGGCCGACGCCACGCCCGTGGCGGCCACCGCCGCCGACGCGACATCGCTCAGCTATGTCGTCAATGTGCTCCCCGGACTCGGCCATGCCCGGTACCTGAAGAAGGCCATCGCCGAGGCCGGCGGCACGATCGTGACGTCGTACGACCGGATCGGCGTGATCGTCGTCCACTCGGCGAACCCCGACTTCGCCAAGATCGTCCGCGAGGTGCCCGGCGTGCAGTCGGCCGGCAACACGCGCAACGCGCCGCTGCCCGCGCAGTCGACCACCGACATGGGCGCCCCGAAGGTGCTCTCCGCGGCTGAGGTCGCGAGCGCCACCGCCGACGCCACCGCCGCCCAGGATCCGCTGGAGCCGTTGCAGTGGGACCTGCCCGCCATCAAGGCGGACAAGGCGCACGAGAAGTCGCTCGGCAGCTCCAAGGTGACCGTCGCCGTGATCGACACCGGCGTCGACGACACCCACCCCGACATCGCGCCGAACTTCGACCGCGCGGCCTCCGTCAACTGTGTGACGGGCAAGCCCGACACGACCGACCGGGCCTGGCGGCCGACCACGGGCGAGAGCCCGCACGGCACGCACGTCGCCGGTGAGATCGCCGCCGCGAAGAACGGCGTCGGCGTCACGGGCGTCGCGCCGGGCGTCAAGGTGTCCGGCATCAAGGTGTCGACCACGGCCGGCTACTTCTACACGGAGGCCGTCGTCTGCGGCTTCGTGTGGGCGGCCGAGCACGGCGTGGACGTCACCAACAACAGCTATTACACGGACCCCTGGTACTTCAACTGCAAGAACGACCCGGACCAGAAGGCCCTGGTCGACGCCATCACGCGGGCCACGCAGTACGCGGAGCACAAGGGCGTCGTCAATGTCGCGGCGGCCGGCAACGAGAACTACGACCTCGCGGCCGACGAGATCACCGACCCGGTCTCCCCGAACGACGCGACGCCGTCGGACCGGGTCATCGACCCCTCCGAGTGCTACGACATCCCGACCCAGCTCCCGGGCGTCGTGACGGTCGCCTCGACGGGCGCCAAGGGCATCAAGTCGTCGTTCTCCAACCACGGTCTGGGCGTCATCGACATAGCTGCCCCGGGCGGCGACTCGACCCGCTACCAGACCCCGGCCCCGCCGGCCACCAGCGGTCTGATCCTCGGCCCGCTGCCCGGCGGTACGTGGGGCTACATGGCCGGTACGTCGATGGCGTCGCCGCATGTCGCGGGCGTGGCCGCCCTGATCAAGTCGACGCACCCGCACGCCTCCGCCCGCCTGGTGAAGGCGCTCCTGTACGCCGAGGCGGACGCCACGACGTGCACGGACCCGTACGACATCAACGGCGACGGCAAGGTCGACGCGGTGTGCGAGGGCCCGAAGAACTACAACGGCTTCTACGGCCACGGCATCGCGGACGCACTGGACGCGGTGACGAAGTAGCTCCTCGGTATTGATCCTCTGCGGCGGGCCGGACAGCGTTGAGCTGTCCGGCCCGCCGTGTTGATCCCGTACATATGTTGATCCAGTACACGCGGCATAGTGACCGTATGACTGTGTTGAGCACGGAGTACACCTGGGCCGCGCTGGGCGGTGATCCCGCCGCCCCCGCCCGGGTCTCGTCCGTCGCCCGCACCGGAGTGCTCGCATCCCGGCTGCCGGTACGGGAGTTGGCGCGGGCCTGCGTCGGCTGCTGCGCGCTGGCCGCTGCGGAACTGGGCGTCCTCCGGGCCGGACTGCCGGAGCTGCCCAAGGTCCGCGTGGACGACGGCGCGGTCGCCACCGCCCTCGTCAGCGAGCGGCATCTGCTGGTCGACGGACGCGCCCCGGTCACCTTCGCGCCGCTGTCGCGCTTCTGGCGGACGGCGGACGGCTGGGTGCGCACGCACGCCAACTACCCGCACCACCGGGCACGTCTGCTCACGGCCCTGGGCACGTCCGAGGATCCGGCGTCCGTCGCCGCCGCGTTCGCCGAACGCACCTCGGCGGAGGCCGAGGAGACCGTGTACGCGGCCGGAGGTCTCGCCGTCGCGCTGCGTACGGCGAAGGAGTGGGCCGCGCACGAGCAGGGCGCGACGGTGGCCGCGCGCCCTCTGGTCGAGCGCGGGCGGCTGGACTCGGCACCCGCGCGCGTGCTCGCGCCGATCGGCACCGCTCCCCTGCTGCCCGCCGCCGGAATCCGCGTCCTGGACCTGACCCGGGTCATCGCGGGCCCCGTCGCCACCCGCACCCTCGCCCTGCTCGGCGCGGACGTCCTGCGCCTGGACGCGCCCCAGCTGCCCGAACTCCCGGACCAGCACGCCGACACGGGCTTCGGCAAGCGGTCGGCGGTGCTGGATCTGGCGGCCGACCGGCGTGCCTTCGAGGAGCTCCTCGCCGGTGCGGACGTCGTCGTCACCGGGTACCGGCCCGGCGCCCTGGACCGGTTCGGGCTGTCACCGGAGGCACTGGCCGAGCGCAGGCCCGGGGTGGTCGTGGCCCAGTTGTCGGCGTGGGGCGCGTACGGGCCCTGGGGTGAACGGCGGGGCTTCGACAGCCTGGTGCAGGTCGCCACCGGCATCGCGGCGATCGAGGGGTCGGCGGCGGAGCCGGGTGCGCTGCCCGCGCAGGCGCTCGACCACGGCACGGGATATCTCCTGGCGGCGGGGGTCCTGCGGGCCCTGAGCGACCAGGTGCGGGAGGGCGGCAGCCGGTTCGTACGGCTGGCGCTGGCCCGGACGGCGGGGTGGCTGATGAGCGGGGCGGAGCAAGGGCAGCAGGCGCCTGTGAGCGGCTCCGCGTACGACGACGCGTACGACGGGCCGGAGGCATGGCTCGCCGAGCGGAACAGCGCGCTGGGGCGACTGCGGTATGCGCTGCCGCCGGTCTCCTTCGCGGGCGGACCGGTCGACTGGGCGCGGCCTCCCGGGGTTTGGGGGACGGATCGGCCGCACTGGGTGCATTGAGACAAACATTGGGATAAACACAGCGTGGGCCCTTGGGGAGGGGCGCCGGGGTGAGTCGCCGGGCGACCGGAGACGTACCTACGGCTGGTGAGGACCTTGGGGTGGGCTTGATACGACCGACTGACGGGGCGTCCGACGAGGGCGGGCCCGCGAGAAAGCCCGGTGCCGGGCAACCTGACAACGGACGACCCGGTACCGGGCGGGCCGTCGCCGTGCTCGTGCTGGTGGCGCTGGCCGCGCTGATACCGCTGCTCGGCCCGTCCGCCGCGCTGGACGGCACCGGGGAGGCCTCCGCGCCCGGCGTCGCCGGGATCGCGCTCCTGCGGACGGTGCTGTTCGCCGCGCTGTGCGTTCCGGTGGGCGAGCTGTTCGTGCGGCAGCTGGCCGGAAGGCTGCCGGGGGCGCCGCCGGAACGGGCGCGGAGTTGGGCGCCGTACGCGGCCGGTGTCGGTTTCGTCGCCGCGCTGGGGCTGGCCTCGGTGGTGTCGACCGGCAACCTCGTGCCGCACAGCCTCGCCGCGATCGATGTGGGCGGACTGTACGAGTCCCGGGACGGCAAGCTCGCGCTGCTGGAGGTCAACGGGTTCGCGGCGGCCGGCCTGTGCGCCCTCTCGGCCCGCCCGGCCCTGCAGGTCTGGCCGTTGGCCGCCGTGGCCGTGGCGGAGGCGCTGCGGGCCCATCCGGCGCCGGAGCTGGATCCACTGACCGGCTCGGCTCTGACGTTCGTGCACCTCACGTGCGCGGCACTGTGGGTGGGCGGACTGCTGTACGTCCTGCGGACGTTGCCCCTCTGGGGAGCGGCGAGTGAGGCGCGCGTGGCGTTGTTGGGCCTCTACGCGCGCGTGGCGGCCGTTCTGCTCGCCCTGATCACCGCGACGGGCGTCTGGAGCACGCTGCGCCGGATGCCGGCGGACACGGTCCTGGAGCAGCTGACGTCGACGGCGTACGGCCGCACCCTGCTCGCCAAGGTGATCGTCGTGGCCGCCGTCGCCGCACTCGCCCTGTGGGCGCGGCTGCGGCTGGGCCGGGCGGCCGACCCGCTGACGGCCTGCACCCCCGCGCGCGCGGAGGTCGTCGCGCTGGGGCTGGTGGTCACGGTGTCGGGGCTGCTCACCGCGCTGCCGGTGCCGATCCGCTGGACGTGACGGGTGGATGCGGCGCGGTTCTCGCCGCCGCCGCGAGTACGCCGCCGGTCAGGAGGCTCTGGGCCGCGAGATACGTGAGCATGATCCAGAGGTCGGGGTTCGGGAGCTGGGGCAGATCCGCGACTCCGGTCGCGATGAGCGTGTCGGAGAGCAGGAAGAGCGCGCCGCCAGTGCCGGCCAGAAGGCCGAGTGCGGTGGCCCGCCATGCCATCGCGGTCAACAGAAGGCTGTAACCGGCGACGGGGACGCCGAGTTCGGCGGGGAGGCCTGGCCAGAGGACGGCAAGGGTGACGGCCAGCGCCAGGGCGTAGGCGCCCGCGAGCCCGTTCCGGTTCCAGCTCCTGTTCCGTGCGGCACGCGCGCGTGGGGTGCCGTCCTGGGTGCGGTCCTCGTTGCCGTACGCCCTGAAGAGGGCGAGGTAGCAGACGTGACCGGCCGCGAAGGAGGCCATGCCTGCCAGGAACGCCGGGTCGGTGTCGGCGAGGAGCAGGACGTCGCCCGCCCAGCCGAGGAGGAGGGCGGCGGTGAGGAGTCGGGGAGCGCCGCGCAGTTGGGCGTGGGCGGCGAGGAGGGGCATCAGGAGGGGCTTGGCGAGGGCGTGGCCGGTGTCGGAGCCGACGGCGAGGGAGATCAGGTCGGCGGCTGCGGCGAGGGCGAAGGCGGCCAGGAGAACGCGGGCCGGCCTCACGCGACGACGGTCTCTTCGGCCGGCTGCTCCCGCCGCACGGACGCGGGCTGCCAGCCCGGCCCCCGGAACACCCGCCCGGCGCGCTCGCGCCAACTGCCCGCCGCCTTGATGTCCTTGACGATCGCGACGTACTCATGAGTGGCGACCTTGACCGGGTTGAACGTGTTGATGTTCTTCGTCAACCCGTAGACAGGCCGTTCGGTCTCCGCGACGAACGAGCCGAAGAGCCGGTCCCAGACGATGAGGATCCCGCCGAAGTTGCGGTCCAGATAGCCGCCTTGGGAGGCGTGGTGGACGCGGTGGTGGGAGGGCGTGTTGAAGACGTACTCGAACCAGCGGGGCATGCGGTTGATCCGCTCGGTGTGTATCCAGAACTGGTACACGAGGTTCGCAGAGGAGCAGAAGGCGAGCGCGGCCGGGTGCACACCGAGGGCGACGAGGGGGACGTAGAACGGCCAGACGGTGAGCGTGGTCCAGGGCTGGCGCAGGGCAGTCGTGAGGTTGAACTTGCGGCTGGAGTGGTGGACCACGTGACAGGCCCACAGGATGCGGACGACGTGGTGCCCTCGGTGCGACCAGTAGTAGAAGAAGTCCTGGCCGAGCAGCATCAGCGGGACGGTCCACCACAGCACCGGGACGCGGAGCGGGGTGAGTTCGTGGATGGCCGTGTAGACGGCGACGATCGGGATCTTCCAGAGGAAGTCGAAGGCCAGGCTCCCCAGTCCCATGCCGACACTGGTCGCGGCGTCCTTCGCCTCGTACCCGGCGGCGGCCCCCTCGGCGGCAGGGTGTATTCGGACACTGATCATCTCGATGACGGTGAGCAGTACGAAGGCGGGTATGGACCAGGCCACGACGTCGGGGAGGTTGGGCATGGCTGCACGTTAGGACGGCTCACGGGTGGCGCATAGACGTTGTTACTGACAAGTATTCAGGGCAGTACGCGCTTGCTTGTTGGTGGTCTCCACCAACCGGGCGGCCGACGGAGTGTCAGTCGCGGCCCGTATTCTCTGTGACCATGCTCGAAGACCTCACGCCGACGCCGTCCCCAGTACCGTGGCCGACCGCATATCCCCAGGGATACGCGGTCGTTGACGTCGAGACCACCGGTCTGTCCCGGGACGACCGGATAATCTCCGCAGCCGTCTACCGGCTCGACGCGCGCGGTGAGGTCGAGGACCACTGGTACACGACCGTCAATCCGGAGCGGGACCCCGGGCCGGTGTGGATCCACGGGTTGACGAGTGACGTGCTGGAGGGCGCGCCCCTCTTCGTCGAGATCGCCGAGGAGTTCGCGTCCCGGCTCGCCGACCGCGTGCTCGTCGCGCACAACGCGGTCTTCGACTGGTCGATGATCGCCCGGGAGTACGCGCGCGCGGAGCGCGAGGCGCCGGTGCGCCAGCGGCTGTGCACCATCGCGCTCTCCAAGGAGCTGGGGCTGCCGCTGCCCAACCACAAGCTGGAGACGCTCGCCGCGCACTACGGGGTCGTCCAGCAGCGCGCCCACCACGCCCTGGACGACGCGCGCGTGCTCGCCGAGGCGTTCCGGCCCAGTCTGCACGCGGCTGCCCGGGGCGGCGTACGGCTGCCGCTGCTGGAGTGCCGGCCGCTGACGGAGTGGTCGGCGTCCACGGCCGGTGCCGCGCGGCCCCAGATCGGACGGCAGGCCTCCGGGGGCTACGGCGGCTACCAGCCGACCAGTTGGCGGCCGTCCCGCAAGCGGCCCGCGTGTCCGTACCCGAACCCGGGGCGGTACGAGGACGGCAGGCCGCTGAAGCAGGGCATGCGGGTGGCGTTCTCCGGGGACACCTCGGTCGAGCGGGACCTGCTGGAGGACCGGGCAGTCGAGGCGGGCCTGCATGTCGCGACGAGCCTGTCCCGGCTGACCAGCCTGCTCGTCACCAACGACCCCGACTCCATGACCTCGAAGGTGGTCAAGGCCCGGCAGTACGGCACCCCGGTCGTCGACGAGGCGGCCTTCGGTCAGCTGCTGCGGGACGTGGAACCGGCGGCGGAGGGATGACCGTACGGACGGGTGATTGGCGCCCGACTCGCCCGGCACGGTCTCGCTCGGGCGCCACCGACGGCCCACCCTGTGGCGCATGGCGACCTGTGAAGTCTGCGGCAACAGTTACGGCATGACCTTCGAGGTGCACGCGCAGGGCGCGGTGCACGTCTTCGACTGCTTCTCCTGCGCGATCCACCGCATGGCACCCATCTGCGAGCACTGCCGTGTCCAGATCATCGGGCAGGGCGTGGAGGCCGACGGCCACTGGTACTGCGGGGCGCACTGCGCCCGCGCGGAGGGGAGGGTCGGGATCATCGACAAAGTCTGAGCCGAGTCCGTACCCCCCTCAATGCACCCCACGGGCGAGTTGTACCGTCAGTGGGGTGTACCGCTTCCTCTTGTCCCGGCAGTGGGTGATCCTCACGCTGGTCGCCCTCCTCCTCATCCCCACGATGATCAGGCTGGGCATCTGGCAGATGCACCGCTACGAAGAGCGCACCGCCCGCAACCAGCTGGTCGCCGACGCGCTGTCCGCCGACCCGGTGCCCGTGGAGAAGCTGACCTCCCCCGGACACACCGTCACCACCGGCGAGCGGTACCACACGGTGAGCGCGAAGGGCCGGTTCGACACCGACGACGAGGTCGTCGTCCGGCGCCGCACCAACTCCGACGACGAGGTCGGCTACCACGTCCTGACCCCCTTCGTCCTCGACGACGGCAAGGTCCTGCTGGTCAACCGCGGCTGGATCCCCGCGGACGGCCCGAGCCAGACCGCGTTCCCCAGCATCCCGGCGCCCCCCAAGGGTGAGATCACCGTCACCGGACGGCTGATGCCCGCCGAGACGACCGCGGCGAGCGGCATCAAGGACCTCAAGGGCCTGCCGGACCGCCAGATCATGCTGATCAACAGCGAGCAGGAGGCCCGCCGCCTCGGCGCCGAGGTGCTCGGCGGCTACATCGTGCTGACGACACCCGAACCGAAGGGCGACACGCCCGAACTGCTCGGCAAGCCGGGCGACGAGAACGCCGCGCTGAACTACGCCTACGCCATCCAATGGTGGCTGTTCTCCGCCGCCGTCCCCCTGGGCTGGGTGATCCTGGTGCGCCGGGAACGCCGCGACCTGGCGGAGGCCGCGGCCGAGTCGGCGGCGCGTGAGGCACAGGAGTCGCCGGACGGCGAACCCGCCGCCGTGTGACGTAATCGAGGACTCTCGGCGAGGGACGGGACGTTCACGCCCGAATGCACATGCCGTGTGCAGGGAACCCGCCCGACGTGCACCCTCACCGGAACCACCGCGATCCCCACATCCCTCGCATCGAGGACTACGCCCTCGTCGGCGACCACCAGACCGCCGCGCTCGTCGGCATGGACGGCAGCGTCGACTGGCTCTGTCTGCCCCGCTTCGACTCCGGCGCCTGTTTCGCCGCGCTGCTCGGCGACGAACGCAACGGGCACTGGCGGATCGCCCCCGAGGGCGCCGACCGATGCGTCCGGCGCGGCTACCGGCCGGGCACCCTCGTCCTCGACACCGAGTGGGAGACCGACGAGGGCGCGGTCCGCGTCACCGACCTGATGCCACAGCGCGACGTCGCCCCCGATCTCGTACGGATCGTCGAGGGCGTACGAGGCGAGGTGACCGTCCGCTCCACACTGCGACTGCGCTTCGACTACGGGTCGATCGTGCCGTGGATGCGCCGGAAGGACGGGCACCGGGTGGCCGTCGCCGGGCCGGACGCGGTGTGGCTGCGCACCGAGGAAGGGGTGCGCACCTGGGGGCGGGACTTCACCACGTACTCGGAATTCACGGTCTCGGAGGGCGAGCGGGTCGCCTTCGTGCTGACCTGGCATCCCTCGCACGAGGCACATCCGCCGTTCGTCGACCCGTACGAGGCGCTGGACACGGCCGTAGCCGACTGGGAGGCCTGGTCGGCGCGCTGTACGTACGACGGGCCGCACCGGGATGCCGTCGTGCGCTCGCTGATCACCCTGAAGGCGCTGACGTACGGGCCGACCGGCGGCATCGTGGCCGCCCCCACCACCTCGCTCCCCGAGGAACTGGGCGGCGTACGCAACTGGGACTACCGCTACTGCTGGCTGCGCGACTCCACGCTCACCCTGAACGCGCTGCTGTCGGTGGGCTATCACGAGGAGGCCGAGTGCTGGCGCGACTGGCTACTGCGCGCGGTCGCGGGCGACCCGGCGGACCTCCAGATCATGTACGGGCTCGGCGGTGAACGCAGGCTGCCCGAGTTCGAGCTGGGCTGGCTGCCCGGGTTCGGCGGCTCGGCCCCGGTCCGGATCGGCAACGCGGCCGTACGCCAGCTCCAGCTCGACGTGTACGGCGAGGTCATCGACTCGCTGGCGCTGGCCCGGCGTTCGGGACTGCCGTCCAAGCCGCACATGTGGCGCGTGCAGGTCGCGCTCATGGAGTTCCTGCGGAAGACCTGGCGGCAGCCCGACGAAGGGCTGTGGGAGGTGCGCGGGCCGCGCCGGCACTTCGTGCACTCGAAGGTGATGGCCTGGGTGGCCGCCGACCGCGCGGTGCGTCAGCTCGAACTCAACCCGAAGCTCAGCGACGGCGACATCGACGGCTGGCGGGCCATGCGCGACGAGGTGCACCAGGAGGTGTGCGAACGCGGGTACGACCCGGAGCGCAACACGTTCACCCAGTTCTACGGCTCCCGCGAACTCGACGCCGCCGTCCTGCTCCTGCCGCGCGTCGGCTTCCTGCCGCCGGACGACCCGAGGATCGTCGGGACCGTCGACGCCGTCCGCGACGAGCTGGGGCAGAGCGGATTCGTACGCCGCTACAGCACGGAAGGTCCCGTGGTCGACGGGCTGCCCGGTGACGAGGGTGTCTTCCTGGCCTGCTCCTTCTGGCTGGCGGACGCACTGCACATGATCGGCCGTACGGAGGAGGCGCGCGAGCTGTTCGAACGCCTGGTCGGCCTCACCAACGACGTGGGGCTGCTCGCGGAGGAGTACGACCCGGTCGCCGGCCGGCAGCTCGGCAACTTCCCGCAGGCGTTCAGCCACATCGGCCTCGTCAACACGGCCCTCGCCCTGTACGGCGAGGACCGGGCAGGATAGGGACCATGGATCTTGGACTGAAGGACCGGGTGTACGTCGTCACCGGAGCCACCCGTGGACTGGGCAACGCCGCCGCACGCGAGCTGGTCGCCGACGGCGCGAAGGTGGTCATCACCGGACGGGACGAGAAGACGGTCGCGGAGGCGGCGGCTGCGCTGGGCCCCGGGGCGGTGGGTGTCGCCGCCGACAACTCCGACCCGGAGGTCGCGGAGCGGCTCGTCGCGGTGGCCCGTGAGCACTTCGGGCGGTTCGACGGCATCCTCGTCAGCGTGGGCGGACCCGCGCCCGGGTTCGTCGCCGACAGCACGGACGAGCAGTGGACGGCCGCGTTCGAGTCCGTGTTCCTGGGTGCGGTGCGGCTGGCTCGTACGGCCGTGGCGGAGCTGGAGGAGGGGGGAGTTGTCGGGTTCGTGCTGTCGGGGTCGGTGCACGAGCCGATTCCTGGGCTGACCATCTCCAATGGGCTGCGGCCCGGGCTTGCGGGGTTTGCGAAGTCGCTCGCGGATGAGGTGGGGCCTCGGGGGATTCGGGTGGTGGGGTTGTTGCCGGCGCGGATCGATACGGATCGCGTGCGCGAGCTGGACGGGTTGTCGGCGGATCCTGAGGCTACTCGGGTCGCCAATGAGTCGCGGATTCCGTTGCGGCGGTATGGGAGGCCGGAGGAGTTCGGGCGTACCGCCGCGTTTTTGCTTTCGCCTGCGGCCAGTTACTTGACCGGGGTGATGGTGCCTGTTGATGGGGGGATGCGGCACGGGTTCTGAATGGACCTGTAGTTATGCGTCTGCGGGTGCGTCGTGGCTTGTCGCGCAGTTCCCCGCGCCCCTAAAAGCCTCAGCTCACCCTTTCTGCCGAGTGTTTGACCGCCCTCAAGCTGACCTCTGTCGGGAGTGACTTGAGGCCTGCCGAGTCGCGGGCGTTGGTCAGGGCCTCGGCTGTGAGGCGGACTACCGCGTCGCCTGGGGACGCGTGGGGCTGGAGGAGGAGTTGGACTCGGGCCTCGGGGGCCGTGCGGCGGCCCGTGAGGGTTACCTGGGCCCGTGCCACGCCCTCCAGGCGGGCCGCTTCTCCTGCCACCGCACTCTCCATGGCCCGGCCTCGCAGGAGGGCCCCCTCGCCGTCGCCCGTGTCGACCAGGACCTCGGTCAGGCGGCGTCGGCGCAGGACCGCAGCCAGCCACCACAGGGACAGCAGGACCAGCGCGGCCAGGATCGCGAGTACCGTCGGCCACCACCAGCCGGCGTCCCGGTAGTGGGTGCGTTCCGCGCTGCTCAGCAGGACGTCCTTCTTGTCGTCGTGGATCCACCAGGTCGGCCAGCTGCCGCCCAGGCCGATCGCGAGGACCGAGCCGCCCGTCACCATCAGGGCCAGGCCCGCCAGCCCCAGCAGGACGCGGTTGACGATGCGCTGCATCCGTCCTCACCCCTTCTTCCGGCCGGGGCGGCCGACATGCACCGACAGGGCGGGCGGCCGGGACAGGCCGAGGCCCCTGATCGCGTCGGCGAGCACGTCGTCCAGGTCGGCCCGTACGTCGTCGAGTTCGCGGAAGTGGGAGACCGCGCGGACGTCGGCCCTGGTGCGGGTCATCCGGACCTGGACCGACTGCACGCCGGACACCTCCACGGCCCGGTCCCGCAGCACCATCGCGGCGGCGGCACGGTGCAGGCCGGCCCGGACGTCCACGTGGGTGCGCCGCATCGGCAGGACACCGCGCAGGCCCGGCGTGGCCGCGAGGATCAGCAGCCAGGCGCCGAGGGCGACGGCGATCCCGGCACCGACCAGGACCCAGGTGTCGTCGAGGGGACGTTCCGCGAGCTGCCTGGCCAGCGATTTCCGCCAGCTCATGGCCGGGCGGTCGGCCCGTACCGCGGTGATGTCGTAGAGGAACGCGCCCGCGCCGACGAGCAGGAGCAGTGCGAGGACTGTCGCGGGGACTCTGCGCGCCGACCAGAAGCGGCCGTTCCTGTCCTCCCCGTCGGCGAGGGTGGGCAAGGGGTCATAAGCGGCGGCGGACGAGGACTGGCCCAGTCCGGTGGTGTCGGCCGCCGTGTCGCTCTCTTTCTCCAGTACTGGCAGTCGCTGGGTGCTCTCGGAGCCGTCGGAGCCCTGGGGCTCGCTCATCGCGTCCTCCCCTGTGCCTTCCCCGGTGTCACGCCGTGCGTCTGTGCCAGGTGCAGCCGCTCGATCTCGACGGCGACCTCCGGCACCTCCATTCCCGCCAATGCCTCTACCCGCGAAGCGACCCGACGACGCACCGTCGCGCACTGGCCACCGATGTCGGAGGGGTACTGGAGTTCGAGGCTCACTCGGACGCGGGCCCTGTCGTGGTGGACGACGACCGTGGCGTGCGGGGGTACCGCGTCCGGGGGCAGCCCGGCCAGCGCCTCGCGGGCCGCCTGCGTGGCGATCTTCGCGACGACCCGGTCGGCGATCCGGGTGGCGCCGCGCTCGCCCGGCGGCACCGCCATCGTGGCCGTACCGGGCGTACGTGGCTGCCCGGGCTGCTCATCGGTCACAGGACCTCACCGCCGTTTGTCGTTACGGGTGCGGAAGAAGTCGCCGAGGTCCAGGTCGCCCTCCAGGAACCGGCCGATGACGAAGCCGAGGGCGCCCAGGGCGGCCACCAGCAGAAACGCGCCGAAGCCGCCGAAGTATCCGGCGAATCCCAGCGCCATTCCGGCGATCATGCCGATGACGGCGATGCTCATGCTGCCTGCCTTCCCGGTTCCTTCCCGGTCCTTTTGCCGATGCCCCGAATCCGTCATTGCAGACGGAGCTCGGACTCTTCTTCCTCTTCCTCGGGCAGCTTCACGTCGGTCACCGCGATGTTGACCTCGACGACTTCGAGGCCGGTCATGCGTTCGACAGCCGCGATGACGTTCTCGCGTACGGCCCGGGCGACGTCGCCGATCGAGACGCCGTACTCGACGACGATCTCCAGGTCGAGAGCGGTCTGCACCTCGCCGACCTCGGCCTTCACTCCTCTGGTGACGGATTTGGAGCCGCCGCCGGGCACCCGGTCGCGGACCGCGCCGAAGGTCCGGGAGAAGCCGCTGCCCATGGCGTGCACGCCGAGGACGTCGCGGGCGGCGAGCCCGGCGATCTTCTCGACGACACCGTCGGCGATCGTGGTGCGTCCCCGGTCGGCGGGGTCGCCGCCGCCGCGTTTGGTGACGTTCGTCTTACGGAGCTGGGTGGGCGTCGGGTCGTTGCCCTCGCTCTCGGGCCGCTCCGGCCGTTTCCTCGGGGTCGTGTCGGTCATCGCCGTACATCCCTTTCGGTCGTCCTCCACAATCCACAGTAGGCGGGGTCCGACGGACGCGCGCCGGGGATGTGGCAGGCAGGCGAAGCGCGCGGGGGGCCGGGCAGTGCTCCGGCGTCCGTCACATTCCCTTGAGGCCGTGAGCCGTCGCGACCGCCACCACCAGTGAGCCGGGCTCGATCGCCCCGGAGACGCGCGCGTCGGCGACCGCCACCAGGGCCGCCGCGCTGCTCGGTTCGAGTGGCAGACCTGTGCGCCACAGCCGGTGGGTCTCGGCGGTCACCGTGTCGTCGTCCACCACCTGCGCGCGCCCGCCGGAACGCCGTACGGCCTCCACCGCCTGGAGCGCCACGGAGTTGCCCCCGAGGGACGGCATCACGGCGGTCGCGCCCGGGAAGTCGCCGTACGGATCGGCGCCGTCGAGGACGGCCGACACCCTCGGGTACGGCTCGACCAGGCACAGCCGGGGCACCGGACGCTCCCCGCACACCTCGCGGAAGCCCAGATACATGCCCCAGGCCAGATCCCCGCGCGAGGTCGGGACGACCACCCAGTCCGGCCAGGCGCCCGCCAGATCGGTGAGGATCTCGGCGGCGAGCGTCTTGTAGCCCTCGATGCCGAACGCACTGCTGCCGACGGGCGGCAGCTGGAAGTTGGTGACCGGCAGCACGGTCGGCGAACCCACGTGCGCGGCGAGATGCCGCCACCGTGCCGCCGCCCGGGGAAAGGAGACGACATGGGCGCCGAGGTCACGCATCAGTGTGGCGACGCGCTCGGGGATGTCGTCCGTGACGGCGATCTCGCAGCCGAGACCGGCGCGTCCGCAGTAGGCGGCCAGGGACACGCCCGCGTTGCCGGAGGAGGCCGCGGCGACGGCCCGGTAGCCGGCGTACAGGGCCCGGGCGACGGCGAGCGCGCTGAAGCGGTCCTTGTGCGAGCCGGTCGGGTTGGCGCCCTCCCACTTGAGCCGCAGATCGACGTCCAGGTCGTTGTCGGCGCGCAGCAACGGGGTCCGGCCCTCGCCGAGGGTGAAGGGCACGGTGTACGGCAGTTGTACGCCGGACGAGCCCTTGGCGGGTTCGTACACGCAGGCCACGTTGGCGGGAGTGCCGCCCGCGAGACAGGCCGGGCAGCCGCGCGGGAGATCCGCCACGCGGTGGCGGGCGCCGCAGCGGAGGCAGACGAGGGAGCGCAGGGCGGGGTTCTGGGCGACGGTCACCGTGCCGACGGTAGTGCGGTACGCCCATCTCGCGGGCCGCTTCCACGGCCGGAGCACAGTGAGCGCGGGCGCTACCCCGCTACCGCGGACACCGACTGGTGTCCCGGGTAGACGCTGGTCGAACCCCTCCCCCGCGCGCGTGCCGAAGGCCCGGTCAACGTCCTCGGCACCGGCGGCATGTCCCTCTCTCACCCGCACGCGCGCCGAAGGCTCGGCAGTGCGGATGCCGCGGCGGCCCGGTGACGGCACTCACCCGCGCGCGTGTCGAAGGCTCAGCGCGCCCGTGCCCGCCTTCACGTCCAGGACCAGCCCTCACGCGCGCGTGCCGGAGGCTCAGTCGCCGACGCCCGCCAGGTCCCGAAGTCGGCGCGCCTGTGCGGCACGCTCGGCGGTGCGCTGTTCGTCGTACGTCCGGCCCTGGACGCCCCGCAGCAGCGCCTTCGTCTCGATGAGGGCGTCGCGGGGCGCGGCGAGCAGCGCGGTCGACAGGTCGCGTACGGCGTCGTCGAGCCGCTCGGCCGGTACGGCGATGTTGGCGAGGCCCGTGTTCACGGCCTCCTCGGCCGCGACGAAGCGGCCGGTCGCGCAGATCTCCAGGGCGCGGGCGTAGCCGACGAGGCCGACGAGCGGATGGGTGCCCGTCAGGTCGGGGACCAGGCCCAGGCTGGTCTCGCGCATGGCGAACTGCACGTCGTCGGCGACGACGCGCAGGTCACAGGCGAGCGCGAGCTGGAAGCCCGCGCCGACGGCATGCCCCTGCACGACGGCGATGGACACGAGGTCGCTCCGTCGCCACCAGGTGAAACCCTCCTGGTACTCGGCGATAGTGCCGTCGAGCGTGGCGTCGTCGCTGCGCGCGAGATCGATGAACGACGGCTCGCCGTCGAACCCCTCGGGCGTGAACGCCTGCCGGTCAAGGCCGGCCGAGAACGACTTGCCCTCGGCACGCAGCACGACGACACGCACGGTGCCCGGCAGTGACCGCCCGGCCTCCGCCAACGCCCGCCACAGCGCGGGACTTTGGGCGTTGCGCTTGGCCGGGTTGGTCAGCGTCACCGTGGCGATCGAGTCGTCGACGGTGAGCCGGACGCCGTCCTTGTCGAGTACGGGACCGAGGGGGTCCTTTTCGGGCGAAGCCATGGGGGCGCCTCCGATGTGTGCGGTCAGCAGAGCCGAGTAGAGCTAAGTGACTGCACAGTAACCACCCGGCCGGTCAGCCGACCGACCGGGTGGCCACCATCGAAGCCGACGAGTCGCCGGGGTCAGGCCGAAGCGGCCTTCTTGCCCCTGGTCGCCCCGCCCCGCCCACGGAGCGTGACGCCCGACTCGCTGAGCATCCGGTGTACGAAGCCATACGAGCGACCGGTTTCCTCGGCCAGCGCTCGAATGCTCGCACCGGAGTCGTACTTCTTCTTCAGGTCTGCCGCGAGCTTGTCGCGCGCGGCGCCGGTTACCCGGCTGCCCTTCTTCAGAGTCTCGGCCACCCGTGCCTCCTCGTGGGAAGTGCGCTCTGGTTCCTCTCATGATCACCCCTCAAGCGCCTCATGGCCACCCATTCGGCAAGGTCCGTGAGGCAAGGTTTTGACGACAGGAGCGCATCCCCACAAGCGGAATTAGTAATTCCGGAGCGTGTTGTCCGTACGGCCGAACGAGTTGTTTCGCGAATTGCCTGGTCAGGAACGTGCGACGGCCGGGCCCTTGTCGATGAAGGGCCCGGCCGTGAAATGGATGTAGGACACACCTCGGTATGAGGAGATCTCACACAGATGATGGATCACGGATCGGCCGAATGATCCATAGGGAGTGGATCAGCGATTCGATCACGTGATCGTGACCACTGGATCGTGGTCGCGCGGGGGTCAGGCGAGGGCCACCAGGTCGGCGTAGTCGGCTCCCCAGAGGTCCTCGACTCCGTCCGGGAGCAGGATGATCCGCTCCGGCTGGAGGGCCTCGACGGCGCCCTCGTCGTGGGTGACGAGGACGACGGCGCCCTTGTACGTGCGCAGTGCGCCGAGGATCTCCTCGCGGCTGGCCGGGTCGAGGTTGTTCGTCGGCTCGTCGAGGAGCAGGACGTTCGCGGAGGAGACCACGAGGGTCGCGAGCGCGAGGCGGGTCTTCTCGCCGCCGGAGAGGACGCCGGCGGGCTTGTCGACGTCGTCGCCGGAGAACAGGAACGAGCCGAGCGTCTTGCGGACCTCGACCAGGTCCAGGTCGGGGTTGGCGGAGCGCATGTTCTCCAGGACCGTGCGCTCGGGGTCGAGGGTCTCGTGCTCTTGGGCGTAGTAGCCGAGCTTGAGGCCGTGGCCCTCGATGACCTCGCCGGTGTCGGGCTTCTCGGCGCCACCGAGGAGCCGCAGAAGGGTGGTCTTGCCGGCGCCGTTCAGGCCGAGGATGACGACCCTCGACCCCTTGTCGATGGCCAGGTCGACGTCGGTGAAGATCTCCAGGGAGCCGTACGACTTCGACAGGCCCTCCGCCATGAGCGGGGTCTTGCCGCAGGGCGAGGGCTCCGGGAAGCGCAGCTTGGCGACCTTGTCGGAGACCCGGACCGCGTCGAGCCCGGCGAGCAGCCGGTCGGCGCGCTTGGCCATGTTCTGCGCGGCGACCGTCTTGGTGGCCTTGGCGCGCATCTTGTCGGCCTGCGAGTGCAGGGCGGCGGCCTTCTTCTCGGCGTTCTGCCGCTCGCGCTTGCGGCGCTTCTCGTCGGCCTCGCGCTGCTGCTGGTAGAGCTTCCAGCCCATGTTGTAGACGTCGATCTGGGAGCGGTTGGCGTCCAGATAGAACACCTTGTTCACGACCGTCTCGACGAGGTCGGCGTCGTGGGAGATCACGATGAAGCCGCCGCGGTACGTCTTCAGGTAGTCGCGCAGCCAGACGATCGAGTCGGCGTCGAGGTGGTTCGTGGGCTCGTCGAGCAGGAGCGTGTCCGCGTCGGAGAACAGGATGCGGGCCAGCTCGATACGGCGGCGCTGACCGCCGGAGAGCGTATGGAGCGGCTGGCCGAGCACGCGGTCGGGCAGGCTCAGCGCGGCGGCGATGGTGGCGGCCTCGGCCTCGGCGGAGTACCCGCCCTTGGTGAGGAACTCCGTCTCCTGGCGCTCGTACTGCCTGAGGGCCTTCTCGCGGGTGGCGCCGCTGCCGTTGGCGATGCGCTGCTCGTTCTCCCGCATCTTGCGGATCAGGATGTCCAGGCCACGGGCGGAGAGGATGCGGTCGCTGGCGAGCACGTCCAGGTCGCCGGTGCGGGGGTCCTGCGGGAGGTAGCCGACCTCGCCGGAGCGGGTGACGGTGCCGCCGGCGGGCTGTCCTTCGCCCGCCAGGACCTTGGTGAGGGTGGTCTTGCCGGCGCCGTTGCGGCCGACCAGGCCGATGCGGTCGCCCTTGGCGACACGGAAGGTGGCGGACTCGATGAGGACACGGGCGCCGGCGCGCAGCTCGATACCGGAGGCGGAGATCACGGACAGACTCCAGGGCAGGGTTGTTGGCGGGGTGGACGACTGAGGGCGTTCCCGCCGTCTAATGCGCGAGGAGACAGGCCATGGGGGCCAGTCTAACGGGGTCGTGCAAGCACTTTTCCTGCGCTCTGGCGTTCGAGCCGGGAGCGATCTTCGCCGTGGGCTTCCCGACGGGGCGTTGTCAGTGGTCGGTGCCAGACTGGGCGCAGACGATTTTTCCGGATT
This sequence comes from Streptomyces sp. NPDC002156, assembly GCF_053593675.1. NCBI lineage: Bacteria > Bacillati > Actinomycetota > Actinomycetes > Kitasatosporales > Streptomycetaceae > Streptomyces > Streptomyces sp. NPDC002156. Next base: position 24,819 of record NZ_JBSFDA010000043.1, read on the forward strand.
CCGGCTTCCCGGTCTCCGGTTCCGGTGCGAGGGAGTGATGGGCATGGCAGGCGCGGGCGGCGGGCGTCCCAGCATCTATCCGACGCTGGTGTACGCGGACGCGAAAGCAGCGATCAAGCAGCTCACGGAGGCCTTCGGCTTCACCGAGGCGTCGGTGTACGAGGGGGAGGACGGCTCGGTGCTGCACGCCGAGCTGGTGCAGGGGAACGGCGCGGTGATGCTCGGCTCGAAGGGCACCGGCAGTGTCTTCGACAAGGCGATGAAGGGCGCGGGCCCGTGCGGGGTGTACGTCGTCGTGGACGACGTCGACGCACACCACCAGCAGGCCGTGGAGCACGGCGCGGAGATCCTGATGCCCCCGACGGACCAGGACTACGGCTCGCGCGACTACATGGCCCGCGACGCCGAGGGCAACATCTGGAGCTTCGGCACGTACGCGCCCGAGATACAGGCCTGATCCCGTCCGTCCGCCCCTGACACCTCCTAGCCTCCCGTGTGCACCTGGAAGGCGGCCCTGCGTACGGCCTTGGCGAGGGCCGGGTCGGGGTGGGCGGCGGCGAGGGCGACCAGGACCTGGACGGTGCGGGGGTGGCCGACCGCGCGCACCTCGTCGAGGAGCGCCGGGATGGTGGGCTGCACCGCGGACTCCAGGTGACGTACGAGCAGCGGCGCCTCCCCGTGGTCGGCGACGGCCGCGGCGGTGTCGACCCACATCCAGGTGGCCTCCTCGCGGGTGAGCACCTCGTGGGCGTCCTCCGGGTCGATCCCGTCGTGCTCGGCCAGCCACAGCAGGGCGTACGGCCGCAGCGGGGTCTTCCCCGCGACGGCACGCACATCCGGCTCGGCGGGGCCGCCGACCACGCGGAGCGCCTCGAAGGCGAGACCGCGCAGCAGGGCGTCCTCGCCCCGGGCGGCGTCGAGGAGTTCGGCGACGGCGCTGCCGACGGGGCGGGCGGCGAGCCAGGCGCGGTACTCGGCGCGGGCCGCGTTGGGCCGCAGCTGGGAGCAGCCGCGCAGCATGTCCTCGGCGTTCTGCTCGATGTTGCCGGCCGGGCTCTGCGCGGCGACGCAGATCTGCTCCAGCTTGACCCACACCGCCCAGCTGCCGAGCGGGGTGAGCGTGGCATGGCCGTCGCCGTAGGTGAGGGCGCCGACGGAGGCCAGGGCGTGCAGCGCCCAGTCGAGGAGGGGGGCGAGCGGGGTGTCGACGGCGCCGGCCTCCGGCTGCTGCGGCAGCGGCTCGGGCTGGGGGCCGTACGGGATCTCGCAGCGCTCGGTGCGCAGTTCCGTGACCCGCTGCTCCAGGAGGTCGAGGAGCTGCTCCATGGGGACGGGCCCCGCGGACAGCTGGAGGAAGGAGAGCACCTGGGGCATCGCGGAGACGACCTCGGCGACAGCGGCGGGCTCGTGGTCGGCGGCCTCCGGGTGGGCAAGCGACCAGGCGTCGAAGAGGGCGACCCAGCCGCGCAGTACGGCGCTGTCGTCGCGGTTCCAGGCGCGCAGTCGCCAGCCGGGGCGCGCGGTGTCGCCGTGCACCTCGACGAGGCCGGCGAGCCTGGCGGTGTCCCAGTCGTGGCGGACCTGATCCGGGGTCAACCCCAGTTCGGCGGCGGCCCGTTCGGCGGTGGCGTCGGACAGGGTGCCCCTGCCGTCGGAGGCCTCGCCGTCATGGCCGGGCCGCAGGGCGGGGTCGGCCCAGCGGGCGACGCGGGCCGCGCCGGCCAGACCGGAACGAGCCATTCGGGCCAGTTCCGACGGTGCCGGTGTGCCCTCGGGCGGACGTGGGGCGGGGCGGCGCGAGCGCCGCTGGTTCATCGCTCGTGGGGCGGCGGCCAGGGGTCGCGGGCGGACGAGTCGAAGCCTGGAGTCGCGCGGGATACGGGACGTCACGGGTGCAGTCTTCCGGTTGACGGTCCGAAAACCCAAACGGAATGTCACGGCGGGCCACAGGGCTGGCCAAGGGAGGGGGTTCGGGCGGGGGCCGAGGGGGGTGTTCAAGCCAGTGGTCCAGCCTTAAACGGAATCAGGTTCACGATCGGGCGGCGCATGGGCGAGGCGCTGCGGACCAGGTGTTTCACGGGGCGGATGGCGGTCGGGTCCGCCCGCCGCCCCGGTAACCGGACCGCCCGCGCGGGCGGCGTCGGTTACATCAGCGGGGTGAGAAAACGGCGCAGGGCTTCCTCGTACGTCGCCGGGTCCGCGTTCCACATCGCGCCGTGCGGGGCGTGCGGGACCGGGTGCAGGGTGATCAGGTCGGGGCGGCCGGCCGCGAGGCGCCGGGAGGGGGCCCAGGGGGCGATCGTGTCGGCGGGGCCGTGCAGGATCAGGGTCGGGACGGTGAGCCGGGCGGGGTCGGCGGCCTCGTCGATGCGGTCGCCGTGCAGCCCGGTGCGACCCTGGGCGGCGCGCACCGCCAGCGGCAGCAGCGCGCCCGGGGTGCGGCGGGCCGTGGCGAGGGCGCGCAGGGTGGTCTCCCAGCTGAGCACCGGCGAGTCCAGGACCAGCCCGGAGACCCGGCCGCGCAGCGCGGAGTGGGCGGCGGCCCGCAGGGCCATGGTGGCGCCGGTGGACCAGCCGTACAGGACGACGTGCTCGGCGCCATGGCTCAGGGCGTGCCGCATGGCCGCGTCCAGGTCGCGCCACTCGGTCTCCCCGAGGTGCCCCAGGCCGTCCTGGGGCCGGGGAGCGCCCGGGTCGCCCCGGTAGGCGAGGTCGATGACCGGGAAGCGCTGGCGGTGCAGGAACGGCAGGACGTTCAGGGGGTGCTCGCGGGTGGCGCCGAGCCCGTGCACGGTGATCACCCAGGTGGTGCGCACCCCGGGCACGAACCACGCGGGCAGGGCGCCGAGTTCGCCGGGGATCTCGATGTCCTGGTGGTCGAGTCCGAGGGCGGTACCGGGGTCGCCGACGTGCACGTTCGGGGTGAGCCAGACCTTGTCGCGGGGCTCCAGGGAGCCGAGGGAGACCCGTTCGAGGCGGCGTACGACGGTGTCGGCGGAGTGGGCCGCGTGGTTCAGGACGGCGCCGACGACCGCGTGGGAGCCGTCGCCGGCGAGGCCGTAGGTGCCGGGGCGCTGGGAGGCCAGGGCGCGGGTGAGGGTGACGCGGCCGGCCGCGATGGAGTGCACGGTGAGCCGGGGTTCGGTGGGCAGGGGTTTGCCCGGCGGCGCCTTGAGGGCGGCGTCGCTGGCGTAGCGGCCTGCGGCGACGCTGGCGGCGCCGACCGCCAGAGCTGCGATGACGGCAGCGGCCGTCGCGGTGACTGGGCGCACGGGTCCAGTCTCGGGGTGGAGCGCTTCGGGGGCCAGCGGGAGGACGGGGCGGGCCGGGTGTGGGCGGCAGGGGGTTTTTTCGCCCCCGCCGCCCCTACCCGTCCCATCCCGTTCCTGGGGGCTGCGCCCCCAGACCCCCCTTCGGCCTGAACGGCCTCGTCCTCAAACGCCGGACGGGCTGGGGGGTATTTACTTGGACGTCCTAGTATCCTGATTGCTAGGACGTCCAAGTAAATGGGAAGGCATGACCGTGAACGATCTCCACCGTCCCGTGCACCCCGTCCGGCTGGTCACCGCCTCGGCGCTGTTCGACGGGCATGACGCCTCGATCAACATCATGCGGCGGATCTTCCAGTCCCAGGGCGCCGAGGTGATCCACCTGGGGCACAACCGATCGGTGCGGGAGGTCGTGGACGCGGCGCTCGAAGAGGATGCGCACGGTGTCGCTGTGTCGTCCTACCAGGGCGGGCATGTGGAGTACTTCGAGTATCTGGTCGAGTCGCTGCGAGGGCAGGGTGCCGAACACATCCAGGTGGTGGGCGGCGGGGGTGGTGTCATCGTGCCCGACGAGATCGCCCGGCTGCGGCGGAGCGGGGTCACCATCTTCTCGCCCGAGGACGGGCAGCGGATGGGCCTCGCCGGGATGGTCAACTCGGTCGTGAAGGACTGCGATTTCGATCTCTGGGACAGTAAGGCTGTTGATGCCGCCGCCGTGCTCACCGGTGATCGGTTCGCCATCGCCCGTGCCATCACCGGCGCCGAGCTGGGCAAGCTGCCCGCCGAGCTGCTGGAGCAGGTGCGTACCGCCGCTGCGGCGCGCGTGACGCCCGTTCTCGGAATTACCGGCACCGGTGGTTCCGGGAAGTCCTCGCTGACCGATGAGCTGGTACGGCGATTCCGTGTCGACCAGCAGGACAAGCTGCGGATCGCCGTGATCGCCGTCGACCCGACCCGGCGCCGGGGTGGCGGGGCGCTGCTCGGCGACCGGATCCGGATGAACTCCCTGGACGGCAGTCGGGTCTTCTTCCGGAGTCTGGCTACGCGTGGGAGTCGTGAGCTGCCCCAGCATCTGTCCGATGTCATTGATGTGATCAAGGCTGCCGGGTTCGATCTCGTCATCGTGGAGACGCCCGGTATCGGCCAGGGCGACGCGGCGATCGTGCCGTACGTCGACACCTCGATGTATGTGATGACGCCGGAGTTCGGCGCCGCCTCGCAGCTGGAGAAGATCGACATGCTCGACTTCGCCGATGTCGTGGCGATCAACAAGTTCGAGCGGCGCGGGGCCAAGGACGCGCTGCGGGACGTGGGCCGGCAGCTTGTGCGCAACCGGGAGGCGTTCGGGAAGAAGCCCGAGGACATGCCGGTGTTCGGCACCTCCGCCGCCACCTTCAACGACGACGGTGTCACCGCGCTCTACCAGTATCTGAAGGCTGATCTGGCCGAGCGGGGGCTGCCCCTGTCCGACGGTGCCCTGGCGCCGGTCGCCGTGCGGCACTCCTCCGGTATCCGGCGGGTCGTGCCCGCCGAGCGGGTGCGCTACCTCGCCGAGATCACCGAGGCGGTGCGGGCCTATCACACCCGGACCGAGACGCTCGCCGACGCGGCTCGGCGGGTGCAGCGGCTGGACGCCGTCATGGGTGAGTTGGTCGAGGCCGGCGCCGACGGGGAGGGCGTCGGGGCGCTGCTCGCCGACGCCCGCCGGGCCCTTCCGCCCGACATCGGGGACCAGATCCGGAACTGGCCCGCGGTCGTGGCGTCGTACTCCGGGGACGAGCAGGTGGTGAAGGTACGGGACCGGGAGATCCGTACGCAGCTGAACCGTGAGTCCCTGTCCGGCAACAAGATCCCCCGGGTCGCGCTGCCCGCCTTCATCGATCACGGCGAGCTGGTGCGGTTCTGGCGGCGGGAGAACCTGCCCGGCCTCTTCCCGTTCACGGCCGGGGTGTTCCCCTTCAAGCGGGACGGCGAGGACCCGGCGCGGATGTTCGCCGGGGAGGGCGATCCGTTCCGTACGAACCGGCGCTTCAAGCTGCTGTCCGAGGGGCAGCCGGCCACCCGGCTGTCCACCGCGTTCGACTCCGTCACCCTCTACGGCCGTGACCCCGACGAACGCCCCGACATCTACGGCAAGGTCGGCACGTCCGGGGTCTCCGTGGCCACCCTCGACGACATGAAGGCGCTCTACGACGGGTTCGACCTCGTCGCTCCCACCACCTCCGTGTCCATGACGATCAACGGGCCCGCGCCGACCGTCCTCGCCTTCTTCCTCAACACCGTCATCGATCAGCAGATCGAGAAGTTCCACGCGGCCGAAGGGCGCGATCCGTCGGGCGAGGAGGCCGCCGAGTTGCGGGCGTATGCCCTCGCGAATGTGCGCGGCACCGTCCAGGCCGACATCCTCAAGGAGGACCAGGGGCAGAACACCTGTCTCTTCTCCACCGAGTTCTCGCTGCGGATGATGGCCGACATCCAGGAGTGGTTCATCGAGCAGAAGGTCCGCAACTTCTACTCCGTGTCCATCTCCGGCTACCACATCGCCGAGGCCGGGGCGAACCCGATCAGCCAGCTCGCCTTCACCCTCGCGAATGGGTTCACGTACGTCGAGGCCTATCTGGCACGGGGCATGCGCATCGACGACTTCGCGCCCAATCTCTCCTTCTTCTTCTCCAACGGGATGGATCCGGAGTACTCCGTGCTGGGGCGGGTGGCGCGGCGGATCTGGGCCGTCGCGATGAAGGAGCGGTACGGGGCCAACGAGCGCAGCCAGAAGCTGAAGTACCACGTCCAGACCTCGGGCCGTTCCCTGCACGCCCAGGAGATGGACTTCAACGACATCCGCACCACCCTGCAGGGGCTCATTGCCATTTACGACAACGCCAACTCCCTGCACACCAACGCCTATGACGAGGCCGTCACCACGCCGTCGGAGGAGTCGGTGCGGCGGGCGCTGGCCATCCAGCTGATCATCAACCGGGAGTGGGGGCTCGCCATGAACGAGAACCCGCTCCAGGGGTCGTTCATCATCGACCAACTCACCGATCTGGTCGAGGAGGCCGTGCTCGCCGAGTTCGATCGCATCAATGAGCGGGGTGGCGTACTCGGGGCCATGGAGACCGGGTACCAGCGCGGGCGCATCCAGGACGAGTCGATGCTGTACGAGCAGCGCAAGCACGACGGCACGCTGCCGATCATCGGGGTCAACACCTTCCGTCGGCCCGGTGGGGAAGGGGCGCCCCACGAGGTCGAGCTGGCCCGGGCCACGGAGACCGAGAAGGAGTCCCAGCTCACGCGCGTCCGCGACTTCCAGAACGCCCACGGCGCGGAGGCCGCGCAGGCGCTCGCCCGGCTGAAGGAGGCCGCGGTGGGCGGCGAGAACGCCTTCGAGGCGCTGATGGCCGCCGCCAGGGTGTGCACGCTGCGCCAGGTCACCGAGGCGTTCTTCGAGATCGGCGGGCAGTACCGGAGGAACGTCTGAGGAAGCTCCAGAATTCTTGACCGCTGCTTGGTGCTCCACGATGCTGTGTTGCGGCACATGAGATGTGTGCCGCAATGAGCAACATCCAGGTTGTACCAGCCGAGGAGTGGCCATGACTCATCAGGTCCGTGCTGTCGTCGCCCGGGGGAAGGGCGCCCCCGTCAGCCTGGAGACGATCCTCGTGCCCGATCCCGGTCCGGGCGAGGCGCTGGTGAAGATCCAGGCCTGCGGGGTCTGTCACACCGACCTGCACTACCGCGAGGGCGGGATCAACGACGACTTCCCCTTCCTGCTCGGGCATGAGGCGGCGGGCGTAGTGGAGTCGGTCGGGGAGGGCGTCACGGACGTGGCCCCCGGTGACTTCGTGATCCTCAACTGGCGTGCCGTGTGCGGGAACTGTCGTGCGTGTCTGCGCGGGCGGCCCTGGTACTGCTTCAACACGCACAACGCCAAGCAGAAGATGACGCTCACCGACGGCACCGAGCTGTCTCCGGCGCTCGGTATCGGCGCCTTCGCCGAGAAGACCCTCGTCGCGGCCGGGCAGTGCACCAAGGTCGACCCGGCCGCCTCGGCCGCTGTCGCCGGGCTGCTGGGGTGCGGGGTGATGGCCGGCATCGGTGCCGCCATCAACACCGGCAACGTGGGGCGTGGTGACACGGTCGCCGTCATCGGCTGCGGGGGCGTGGGCGACGCGGCGGTCGTCGGGGCCAACCTCGCCGGTGCCGCGAAGATCATCGCCGTCGACATCGACGACCGGAAGCTCGCCACCGCCCGCACACTGGGCGCCACCCACACGGTCAACTCCAAGGAGGCCGACGCCGTCGAGGCGATCCGCGAGCTGACCGGCGGCCACGGCGCCGACGTCGTCATCGAGGCGGTCGGCCGCCCGGAGACGTACAAGCAGGCCTTCTACGCCCGTGACCTCGCGGGCACGGTGGTGCTGGTCGGCGTACCGACACCGGAGATGAAGCTGGAGCTTCCGCTGATCGACGTCTTCGGACGCGGCGGCTCGCTGAAGTCGTCCTGGTACGGGGACTGCCTGCCGAGCCGTGACTTCCCGATGCTCATCGACCTCCACCTCCAGGGCCGCCTCCCGCTGGACGCCTTCGTGACCGAGACCATCGCGCTCGACGACGTCGAGAAGGCGTTCGAGCGCATGCACGGTGGCGATGTGCTGCGTTCGGTGGTGGTGCTGTGATGGGCGTTCGCATCGAACACCTCGTCACCTCGGGCACGTTCTCGCTCGACGGCGGCACCTGGGACGTCGACAACAACGTGTGGATCGTCGGTGACGACGACGAGGCGGTCGTCATCGACGCCGCCCATGACGCCGACGCCATCGCGGCGGCTCTCGGCGGCCGTACGCTCCGGGCTGTCGTGTGTACGCACGCCCACAACGACCACATCGACGCGGCCCCCGCACTCGCCGCGCGCACCGGCGCCCCGATCCTGCTCCACGGCGACGACCTGCCGCTGTGGAAGCAGACCCACCCGGAGCGCGCGCCCGACGGCGAGCTGGCCGACGGTCAGGTCCTCACCGTGGCCGGGGTCGAACTGACCGTGCTGCACACGCCCGGTCATGCCCCGGGCGCGGTCTGCCTGTACGCGCCCGACCTGACCGCCCTCTTCAGCGGTGACACGCTGTTCGCGGGCGGTCCGGGGGCGACGGGACGGTCGTACAGCCATTTCCCGACCATCGTCGACTCGATCCGCGACCGGCTGCTGACCCTGCCGGGCGACACGGTCGTATACACCGGGCACGGTGATGCGACCACCGTCGCGGCCGAGGCGCCGCACCTCCAGGAGTGGATCGACCGCGGTTTCTGACCGTCCGGCCCGTCCGGCGATCCGGTATACCCCGTCCCCTGGGGTCCATTGCTGCCCGATGTCCGTCTGAGCTGCGCCGAAGCGCTCATTCCGGCATCGGGCTCGCTTGGTTTCAGGTTGTGCAATGTGATGTGTGTTGTCCATTGCGCAACTCGCGAGTTGGCTCATCCCGGTCCCTGGACTTCTTGACAAGGGTTCTGGACGCCCTCAAACTGACGTTGCGCTTACCGCAATCCGTTTCGCTATACGCACCGAGGTGTCATGATGATTCCCGCGTGCCGTCTCGCGGATCTCCCGCGAGGTGAGGCCTTCCGGCTCGACATCGACCCGCCCGTCTCGGTGTTCCACACCGACGACGGCGAGGTCTTCGCCATCGACGACACCTGCACCCACCAGGATGCCTCGCTCGCCGACGGCTGGCTGGAGGGCTGCGAGGTGGAATGCCCGCTGCACGCCTCCAAGTTCGACCTGCGCACCGGCGCGGTCGACTCGCCGCCGGCCAAGCTGCCGGTGCGGACCCACGAGGTCGTCGTCGAGGACGGCATGATCTACGTACGGGTGTCCACGGACGCCCCCAACCTCCCGCCCTGCGTCGCCGCCCGGCTCGCCGGGGGTCCCGCGTGAGGACAGTGGCCGTGGTGGGCGCCTCGCTGGCCGGACTGTCGGCGGCGCGCTCCCTCCGGAAGCAGGGCTACGACGGACGGCTGGTCGTCATCGGCGACGAGACGCACCGCCCGTACGACAGACCGCCGTTGTCCAAGGAGTTCCTGGCCGGAACCCTCGGCGAGGCGGACCTCGGGCTGGAGACGGACGGCGAGGACCTCGGCGCGGAGTGGCTGCTCGGCACCCGCGCCACCGGCCTCGACCGCACCGACCGGTCCGTCCGCCTCGCCGACGGCCAGGTGGTGCGCGCCGACGGCATCGTCATCGCGACCGGCGCCGCCGCCCGCACCCTGCCGGGCGCCGAGGGCCTCACCGGCGTGCACACCCTGCGCACCCTCGACGACGCCCGCGCCCTGCGCGACGAACTCGCCCGCGGTGGACGCCTGGTGGTGATCGGCGGCGGCTTCATCGGCGCCGAGGTCGCCTCCACGGCGTACGCCCTCGGCCTCGACGTCACGGTCATCGAGGCCGCCCCGACACCGCTGGCCGGTCCCCTGGGCGAGACCATGGGCGCCGTCGTCTCCGGACTGCACGCCGACCATGGCGTACGGCTGTTGTGCGGGGTCGGGGTGAAGGGGCTGAGTGGGGAGCGGCAGGTGGACGCTGTTCTGCTGGACGACGGGCGCAGTGTTCCCGCCGACATCGTCGTCGTCGGGGTGGGGGCGCGGCCCTGCGTCGAGTGGCTGGACGGGTCCGGGGTCGTTCTCGACAACGGGGTCAAGTGCGGGGCGGACGGGCGTAGCAGCCTGGCCGGGGTCGTCGCGGTTGGTGACTGCGCCAACTGGTACGACCCTCGGGCGGGCGTTCATCGTCGCGTCGAGCACTGGACCGGGGCGGTGGAGCGGCCTGCTGCGGCGGTGGCTGCGCTGCTGGCGGGCGGGGCGGTTGAGCCGGGGGTGCCCCGGCCGCCCTACTTCTGGTCGGATCAGTACGGGGTGAAGATTCAGTTCGCCGGGTTCGCGGGTGTCGCTGACAGTGTGACGGTCGAGGAAGGTGCTGTTGGTGACCGTAATGTCCTTGCCGTTTATCGGCGGGGTGGAGAGCCGGTTGCCGTTCTTGGGATGAATCAGCCACGGCTTTTTGTGCGCTGGCGCAAGCAGTTGGCTCTGCCGGGTTCGCGGTGAGTCTGGCTGCGGGCCGGTGGGGGCTTGTCGCGCAGTTCCCCGCGCCCCTAGCGGGCGCGCCCCTGCGGGGCGCTGCCCGCTGTCAACTGGGGCGCTGCCCGACATCACGTCTACCGATCTTTGATCACTACGTTTCTCCGAGGAGTGCCCTGTGACCTCGACCAGTCTGCCCGACAGTCTGATCGCCACCCTCCCCGGCTCCTCCTATACGGACGCGGGGATCTTCGCCCAGGAGCAGGAGCGCATATTCGAGACCATGTGGTTCTGTGTCGCGCGTGCGTCCGAGCTGGCGAAGCCCGGTGCCTTCCGGACCGTCGACGTGGGCCGCGAGAGCATCCTCGTGACGCGGGCGCGGGACAACTCGATCCGCGCCTACTTCAATGTGTGCCGGCATCGCGGCGCCAAGCTCTGCACCGAGGAGACCGGCGAGGTCAAGCGGGCCTTCCAGTGTCCGTACCACGCCTGGACCTACGGGCTTGACGGCAAGCTCGTCGCCGCGCCCAACCTCACGAAGATGCCGGATGTCGGGCGTACCGAGTACGGCCTGGTGAGCGTGGCCGTGCGGGAGTGGCTCGGCTATGTCTGGGTGTGCCTCGCGGAGAACCCGCCCTCCTTCGAGGAGGACGTCATCGGCGAGGTCATCGGCCGGCTCGGTGACGTCGAGTCGATCGAGCACTACGACATCGACAACCTCTCGGTCGGTAAACGGATCGTCTATGACGTGAAGGCCAACTGGAAGCTCATCATCGAGAACTTCATGGAGTGCTACCACTGCGCCACGATCCACCCCGAACTCACCGAGGTGCTCCCCGAGTTCGCCGACGGCTACGCCGCCCAGTACTACGTCGGCCACGGCGCCGAGTTCGGCGGGGAGGTCCAGGGGTTCACGATCGACGGCTCCGAGGGGCTCGACCGCATCCCGGGCGTCGCCGAGGACCAGGACCGCCGCTACTACGCGATCACCGTCAAACCGCAGGTGTTCATCAACCTCGTACCCGACCATGTGATCTTCCACCGCATGTACCCGGTGGCCGCCGACCGCACGGTCGTCGAGTGCGACTGGCTCTACCTCCCGCACGTCGTCGAGAGCGGCAAGGACGTCAGCCGGTCCGTGGAGCTGTTCGACCGGGTCAACCGGCAGGATTTCGAGGCCTGCGAGCGCACTCAGCCCGGGATGAGTTCCCGCTTGTACGCGAAGGGCGGCGTCCTCGTCCCGAGCGAGCACCACATCGGCGAGTTCCACGACTGGGTGAACGAAAGGCTGGGCATCCGGCAGCTTTAGAAGACGGGGCGGGCGTGGCGGAGGCGCACCTGGGGGCTGGTGCTACGCCGATGCCTCGTCCCCGTCTTGAGGGGGCGTCAGTGCGCCGTCGAGCCAGGCCGTCGTCAGCTCGACGCGGGAGCGGCGGCCGGTGCGCCGGAAGAGCCGGGTGAGGCGTTGTTCCACGGTCTTCTCGCTGCAGGCCAGGCGGGCGGCGATCTGGCGGTTGGTCGCGCCCTCGCCGATCATCGTGATCAGCCGGACGTCCTGCTCGCTCAGGCCCGGCCCGGCCGGGCGGCGGCGGGGCCGGGGCATGCCGTTGCGGTGGGTCGTACCGGACAGGTGGGCGCGGGCCGGGCCCGCAATGCCCAGCCGGGCCGTCTCCCGCGCGATGCCGGCGAGCCAGGGCTTGGGGTCGGTGTCCAGCTCCGCGAGGACGCGGGAGCAGTCCAGGGCCAGCGGGAGGTCACCGCGCCCGCGCGCGGACGCGTGGGCCGCCCGCGCGCTCTCCGCGTCCCGGTGCACCACGGCCCGTGCCAGGAGCAGCGCCTCGTACACCAGGGGGGAGCCCGTCTCGTCATGCAGAGCGGCCAGTTCCCGTACGACGCGTCGGGCCTGCGGTCGGTCGACGTCGGGGCGGTCGTCCGACGCGCGGTCCAGGGTGAAGCGCAGGATGCGCAGCAGAAGCCGTTCCGTGCCTGCCGCCGGGCCCGTCTCCGCTTCCCGGACCCGGGCCAGATCCTGCCAGGCGACTTCCATGGCCTCGTCCGCGCGACCCGACCAGGAGCGGACCGTCAGGCGGGCGCGGGCGGCGAGCGGGTGGGTGACGGTGTCGGGGATCAGCTCCAGCCAGCTGCGGGCCCGCACCAAGTCGCCCCGGAAGCAGTGGATTTCGGCTGCCAGGGCGCGTACGGCCGGGTGGCCGGTGGTTGAGGTGCGGGCGCGGGCTTCGATACGTCGGGCCGTGGCCAGGGCGGTGTCCCAGTCGCCCGCGTGGTAGGCGAGGACCATGGCGTGGTGGCGGGCGGCGGAGCTGTCACCGGTGGCGAGGTAGCGGTCGCCGAGCACAGCCCGGAGACCGCCCGCCAGATCACCGTACGACGCGGCCACCCGCAGCCGGAGTTCGGCCGCCGGATCCGGTGCGGCCGGGCGCAGGGCGCGGCGGGCGCGGTCCCAGGCGGCGCGGTCGCCGGTGGCCGCCCCGAGCAGGCGCAGTTCGGGCGGGGTGGGCAAGGGGGGCGCGGTCGCGGCCGGATCGGGGGCGGGGCTGTTCTCCGGGCCGATTCCGTACCTGCCCGCCACCGCGAGCAGTTCGGCGGTCAGCGCGCCGGGGCCGGGGGGATCGGCCGGGAGGGTGTGCTCGTGGAGGGCGGCCAGGGTCCAGGCCTGGGCGGCGAAGTGCAGGGACTCGGTGGACTCCGGGTGGCTTTTCGGGGTCGTGGCCAGGGCCGCGCGCAGGGGTTCCTCCAGTGCGAGGACCTCGGCGTGGGCCGCGTGGGCCAGACCCAGTGCGGCGGCCCGGCGCAGTACGTCGGGGGTGCGGGGGTCGTCCGGGGGCAGGCGGTGGAGCGCCGACGTGTAGGCGCGCAGGGCGCGGGGCTGGTCCGCGCGGGCGTCCTTGCGGGCGGCGGAGAGGAGCAGCGGGACGGCGGTGGCGTCCTCCAGGGTCCGGCCCGCCGCTGCCACGTGGTCGGCGAGCCGGGGGTGGCTCGTTCCCGCGCCGGCCGGCCCGAGGCGGTCGGCCTGCGAACGCACCACGGCCGCGTGGAGGGCGGGGACGGGGTGACCGGGTGGGGGCAGGGTCATCAGCGCGGTGGCCAGTGCGGGCACCGCGAAGGCGACCCGTCCGCCCCGGTCGTGGTCCAGGGTCAGTACGCCGCTCCGGAACAGGGCGTCCACGGCCTGGGGGGCCGGTGTCCCGGTGGCTGTCAGGCCGTGCAGGTCGGGCAGGAGCAGTTCGGCACGTTGGGTGAGATGGGCCAGGGCGGCTGCGGACGCCGTCAGGGCGGGGGCGGGGTGCGGGTGGTCCCGCAGGCCGAGACGGATCAGTGCGGCGGCGTTCGTGGTGACCGGGAGGGGTCCGGTGCCGGTGCCGGTGCCGGTGGCCACGGGCTCCGGGGGGCCGAGCCGGCCGTCGACTTCCGGCAGGTGGGTGAGGTCGGCGAGGAGGGCCAGGAGGGCTTGGGGGTTGCCCGCCAGGGTGCCGAGGTCATGGGTCACCGCCTCGCCCAGTTCCCGTTCCGCCGGTCGGCCCAGGCGACGCTCGACGAGTGCCGCCACCGCTCGGGGAGTCAGCGGCGCCAGGTCGAGAACCTGGTCGACCGCCGCGAGCAGGGGTGTGCCGCCGTCCTCGTGGTGGGCCGGCAGGTGGCCCGGCGCGTACGGTGGCCCGGCGGCCAGCACCACCGGCAGGTCCGCCGGGCGGAACACCCGCAGCAGCAGCGCGAGGGCGGCGACCGTCGAGGGCGAGAGCCGTTCCACGCCGTCGACGACCAGGGCGAGCGGGGACCGATGGGCGGCCGTGGCCAGGGCTTCGCCCAGCGCGGCCAGCACGGCGAGCGCGGCGGGTGAGGTCCTGGAGTTCGCGCCGGGCGCCGGGCGGTCCTCGGCGAGTCGCGCCCGGGCGCGGCGTACGGCGTTCACCCGGGCCGGAATACGGGGGCCACGGATCGTGGCGAGCAGCCCGCACACCGCGTCGGCGAGCGGTCCGGCGGCGACCGCCGTCCCTTCGCCGTCGGTGGGGCCCCGGAAGGCGGCGGCGGGCGCGGGCAGTCGCAGTACGCGCACACCGTCGCGTACCGCCGCCGACCGGGCCGCCTCCAGCACGGTGGTCTTCCCGGAGCCGGCCCCGCCGGTGACGAGCAGGGTGCCGGACTCGCCGGTGGCGCACAGGACTTGGGCGACCGTGGCGATCTCGGTGTCCCGGCCGATCGGAACGGGATGGGCCACGGGCACCGGGGGCGTCGGCACTGCGACTCCTCGTCTCGTACGTCGCTTCGTTCGCCGCGGCCCGCGTCGGGACGATTGCGCCTTGCTGGGGGCGCCTCCGGCAAGGGCACTTGGCGCGGCGATAATTGCAGTTGCCCTTACGGCCAGGTCGACCGGGCCGTAAGGGCAGGTCGACCGGGTTCACCCCGGCACGGGGAATCGGCCTGTCAGGCACCTTACTTGGCTAGGAGAGCACGGACTGTGGCAGGTCGGCGAGACACCGAGCTGGTCCCCGGCGGCACCGCTGCCCGGTTGGACCCGTCGTACGGGCAACTGGTGGGCCGGGAGGAGGAACTGGCGGAGGTCCACGCGCGGTTGCGGGATCCTGGCGGGCCGCGGCTGGTCGTCGTCCGGGGTGAACGGGGGGTGGGACGGAGCGCGTTCGTGCGGGGGCTCGGCCAGCGGCTGCGGGGGGAGGGGGGTGCGGTGGTGGTGCGGGTGGGGTGTGCGGCCGGGGACGCGGAGCGTTCGCTCTTGTTGGCGCTGCGGGTGGTGCGGGTGCTGGGCGGGTCACGGGGCGGGGCCGAGGCCGGGTGCGGCCGGGGCGGCGCACGGTTCGACGCGGAAGCGCTGGCCGCGGTCGAGGCGGAGGACGCGGTCGCGATGGGGCGGGTGCTGGTTGCGGCGGCGGCAGCGGGGCCGGGGGGCGGGAGGAAGCCCGCCGCAGGCGCACCGGGCGCACCGGGGCGGACAGGGCGCGCGGGCCCGACGGTCGTGGTGATCGAGGACGCCCACCATGCCGACGCCGACTCTCTCGGCCTGCTGGGCAGGCTCGGCGGGCACGGCCTCCTCCCGCCCGAGGTCCGCCTGCTGGTCACCGCCGTCGAGCGCGGGGTCGTGCCCGACGCCGACGCCGACGCCGACGCAGGGAACGGGTTCGGTGCCGCGGTCGGCAACGGGCCTGGTGATCGGCTGCCTGTGGAGCGGCTGGTGGACGCGTGGCCCGCGTACCCCCTCGTGCTGCGCCGCCTCGGCGAGGCTGAGGTCACCGAGATGGTGGCCGGCCGGTTGCAGGCGACCCCGCAGCCGGATCTGGTGCGGCGCGTGCACCGGCTCGGCCGTGGTGTGCCGGCGGCGGTCGAAGCCCTGCTGACCGGGTGGGTGCGGGAGGGCGCGATCCGGGTGGCCGACGGTCACGCCTTCCTGAGCGTCCGGGTACCGGTGCCGCTGCTGCCGTACGACCATCCGCTCGTGGCGGAGCTGCGGGCGCTCGGTGAGCCGTACGGGACGGTGGCCGGCGCCCTGAGCATCCTGTGGCAGCTGGGCCGTGCCGCCCCGGCCCGGATGGCGGCGGTGACCGGGCTGCCGGCCGAGGAGATACGGGCCGCGCTGCGGGCACTCGGCCGGGCGGGGATCGTGGAGGAACTGACGGGGCCGGAGCAGCCCGACGACCCAGGAGCGCCGTCCGACGGCGATCGTGGTGTCCGGGGATGGACGTTCCGCCTGCCGCTGGTGGAGCACACGGTCCGGGAACGGCTCGGGCCACTGGAACGGGCACGGCTGTCGGCCGCGGCGGTGTCCGAGCTGTGGGGCGAGGGGGGCGCCGGCACCGGCATGGCCGACGGCACCCGCACCCCCGGCCTGCTGCCCGAGGCGGCGGACGTGATCTACGAGGCCGACCGGATCGCCGACGCCGGCGTGCTCGTCGACCGGCGGGGGGCCGTCGAGGAGTTGGTACGGGCCGCCGATCTGCTGCTCCCCGATACCGACGAGCCGGGCACGCTGCGCTACCTGCGGGCGGCCCTCGACCTGATCGAGGATCCCGGGACGCGCGAACACGTGCTGCTGCGGTACGCGAAGGCCGCCTACGCGGCCGGCGACTACCCGCGCGCGCGGGCCACGGGCGAGGAGATCCTGCGGGACCCCGCCGACAGTCTCTCCGACGACCTGCGGCAGGACGTCGCCCTCCTGCTGGTCGCCTCGACGGCCGCCTCGGAGGACTGGGCGCAGCTGTCCCGGATGACGTCCGCGCACTGGTGGCGGGACCTGCCGCTGCCCCCGACAGCGGCCCTGACCGGCCGGGCGCTGGCGCTGTGCGGCCTGGAGCGATGGGGCGAGGCGCTCGAAGTGCTGCTGCGGACCGAGTCGTTGTGGCGGACCGGTACCCGCGAGCAGTGGAACCCCGAGTGGTTCCGGGTCTGTGCCGAGTGGGTGCTCGGACGGCCGGAGCGGTTCCGGCAGTTGCTGAGCACCCCGTACGGCGCCGACATGACGCCCGACTCCATGTACGCGCTCAGCATGGCCGCCGCCGATCAGCTCCTCGGCGTCCGGGATCTGTCCGGTGCGGAGCGGCTGCTGGAGTTCCGGGGCCTGTCGAAGGAGTGGCTGCCGCCGTACACCCGCTTCCTGTGGCGGCACCTGCGCGGCAGCTGGGACGAGGCGCTGGCCGACGCGCGCTGGATGCTGGCCAACCGCCAGGCGTACAACCCGGCCCCGAGCCACCACCTGCTCCCCGCCCGGACAGCCGCCATGCTCCTGGCCAGGGGCCGCGTCACCAGCGCGCGCCGCCTGCTGGACAGCGCGCGCACCCTCCGTGAGGGGCCGCTGGAGCTGTTCCTTGACCACGCCGAGGCCGAGGTGCTGCGCGCTCTCGGCGAGCCGCGCGAGGCCGAACGGATGCTGCGCCGTGGGCTGGTGGTGGCGGGCGAGCGCGGGCACGCCTACGGCGCCGACGAGTTGTGGGCCCTGCTGGCCGAACTCCACGCGGAGGCGGGGCGGTTCGCGGAGGCGGCCGAAGCGGTGACCCGACTGGAGGAGCTGCTGGAGCGCACCGGGGGCGAACGGACCCGGCTGTTGTGGTTGTCGACGTCGGCGGTGGTCGCGGCCGCCGCCGACGCGGGTGGCCCGGACCTCGTACGGGAACGGCTGGCCGCCGCCGTGGAGTTGGCCCGCGCGCGGGCACAGCCGTTCGAGACGGCGGTCGTCCTGGTGTCCGCCGCCCGTGCCGGGGCCGGCCACGAGGAGCTGCTGTACGAGGCGTACGACCTGTTCGGCGGGGTCGGTGCGGCGCTGTGGCGGTTCCATACCCGTACGGCGATGCGCGAGGCCGGGCTGCCCGTGCCGGACCGCCGCCAAGTGACCGCCGAGAACGAGCGGTTGCTCGCCACCCTGATCACGGAGGGCCTCAGCAACCGCCGGATCGCCTCGGTGCTGCGGCTGAGCGAGGACGCGGTCGCCAACCGGCTGACGCGGCTGCTGAACCGTACCGGGCTGCGGTCCCGTACGGAGGTGGCCACGGCCGTGCTGACGGGGGCGTACCGACTGGCGGTGCACTGACCGGCAGTTCTCCGATCTGCAGTTCTTCGATCGGCGGCGGTACTCGCGCCAGGTTTCCCTACTCCTAGGAATACGGGGGGTGTTCGCCTACCGGGTAGGAAACGGGAGCGTGGCAGCATCGGCCTCCTGTTGCCCTGAATCCCCAACCGTGACATCCGCGACTTCCGCACGCCTGAAGTCGCTCCGTCACTCTGGTACCCAGTGGAGGGCGAATGCCCCAGCCGGCGCTCACACTCACCGTTCGGGTGGCGATCCACGCCACTGATCCCGTCATACGTGCCGGACTGGCCAACCACCTCCAGTTCGACCGGCGGATCACCGAGGTCCCGCCCGGCAGGACGAGCGAGGCCGACGTGACGGTGGTGGCCGTGGACTCCGCCGACGCCGGCACCCTGGAGGTGCTCGCCGCGCTGTCGGACCGCCGGGAGACGCGCTTCGTGCTCGTCGTCGGCCGACAGTGGCGGGCCGACATCTCCGCCGCCGTGGACCGGGGGGTACGAGCCGTGATGTGGCGGGACACCTTCACCTCGGCCGCCTTCGTGCGGGCGCTGATCACCGTCGCGGAGGGCGGCGGCAGCTTCCCGCCGGCCCTGCAGGGCGTACTCATGGAGCAGGTCCAGTGGACCCACCGGGAGGTCCTCACCCCGCACGGCCTGACGGCGTCGGGTGTCACACCGCGTGAGGCGGACGTGCTGCGGCTGATCGCGGACGGCAAGGAGCTGTCGGAGATCGCGGAGCTGCTCTCGTACTCCGAGCGCACCATCAAGTACATCCTGTCCGGTCTGATGAAGCGGCTGGAACTGCGCAACCGCGCGCACGCCGTGGCCCACGCCATACGCTCCGGCCTGATCTGACCGGGAGCGATGGGGTCAGGTCAGTTGATGATCCACTCGTGGTCGTCGGTGGGGCTGCACGGATAGACGCCCAGCCGGGCGTCGGGGCCACCGGAGCCGTCGGCGCCCCACGTCTCCAGGCACATGCCGTTGCTGGCCTTGTTGTGGATCCAGTACCGGCCGTTGCCCCGGCTCTCCAGCCACCACAGCTGGTTGTCGGCGGTGGTCCCGGTGCAGGTGCCCTCCCTGACATGGTTACGGATGGAGACCGCGCCGGTTCCCGGGAGGTCCATGCACAGGCGGTCCTTGACGTTGCGGATCTGGAAGACGTCGGCCCCGTCCGCGCCCGCACCCTTGTAGCGCACCTCGAAGTCCCACATCTGGTTGTCGACGGTGCCCCGGTAGCAGTACTCCTGGAAGACCCCGGCGCCGAGTTTCCCCTTGGCCGAGCCGCCCAGGTCGGCGCACATGCCCGTGACCGAGTTCTTCAGCATGATGTTCTTGCTGTTGGCGAGGCTGACGACGGGCTGCGCCTTCGCCGTGGGCGACTTGGACGCCTTCGGGGTCGCTGACGCCGTGGTCATCGTCGTGCCTGTCGAGACCTCCTTCACCTCCTTCACCGTTCCGGAGGTGCCGGTGCCGGTGCCGGTGCCGGTGCCGGTGCCACCGGTGTTCGTGCTCTTGGCGCCGGCCTTGGCGTCCGGGGCCGCGGTGCCCGTGCCGTCGGCGCTCGCGTCCGTCGTCGGAGTGGGGCTCGCGGACGGTGACGCGGTGCCATAGGCGCCGGTGGGCGCACCCAGCTGGACCTCCTTCGGCAGCATCACCCCGGAGGCCGGTTCGGTCGGCCCGGCGGACCGCTCGTCGTCGTCCCCGCCGATGAAGAGCAGCGGTACGGCGAGCAGCAGCGCGCCCACGATGCCCGCGCCCGCCAGCAGGGCCTTGGCCGGGCGCCCGGAGGGCGGTTGACCGTCGTCACTGTCGGCCCCGGTGCCGGCGACGACCGGGGAGTCGTCGTCAGCGGCTGCGGCGGCCGCTGCGGTGTCAGGGGCGGCTGTCGACGCTGCGGGGGCGGCTGCCGTTGCCCCGGACGTCTCGGAGTGACCGCGCTCCAGGGTGGTCGGCGCGGTCGGCGCGGATGCCGCCCCCGCCGGAGCCGGCGTCGTCCGGGACACCTCCCCCGGGGAGGCGGCGGAAGGGGAACCGGCGGCCCCCGGCGGCAAGAGGGACGCGTCCGGCTCCCCCGGTGCGGCGGGCACCGCGATGGCATGGCGTACCGACGGGACACCGGGTCCCGTGCGCTCCTGACGAGGCATGTCGTCTCCGTTCTCGGATCTTCAGTCGGCGTACGGCGCCGTACGGGGCGCCTGCGGGGCGGTGTGCGCCGGGCCGATCGGCCCGTGGCACAGGCCCGGCCAGGGGTAGGCACCGGGCACGGGGGACCGGCCGCGCAGCGTGTCGTCCAGCCGGACGAGCACGGCGCGGTCGGTGTCGTCGAGTTCGGGGTGCGGCGCGAGCGGGGTGCCAGGGGTGCCCGCGGGCAGCTCGCGGAGCATGATCAGTGGTGTCGGGCCGGACGGCCGTACGTCGAGCACGCGCAGCCGGGTGCCCGGCGCGAACAGCACCTGCTCGACGGCCGCCCCGTCGCTCGGGCGGTCGGTCAGCTGGCGGACCCGCCGCCCGGTCGCGGACCAGATGACGTACTGCGGTCCACCGGGACGCGGCCCCCCGGCCCCGACGGGCACGGCCCCCAGCGGGGCCGGGTCGCACAGCAGTGCGCCGACGGCCGAACTGTCGAGGGCCGCGCCCTCGGCGCCGCGTATGGCGACACCCCGGTAGGAGGGCATGCGGCGGAGGGCCGACGCGAGGCAGGCGACATAGGGCAGGAGGCGCTCGTCACCGCTGTCACCGGACCGCAGACCCCGGACGACCGCTTCGGGGGCGAGCGGGCCGTCCGGGGAGTTCAGGTAGATGTGCAGCGCGATCACATCGGCGAGGGCGGCCTCCTGCTCCTGCGCGCGCAGGGCGGGCATCCGGATGAGCGCCCGGGCCACGGCGGCCCCGTGCCGCTCCCACACGTCCTCAGCCAACTCCCGGAACGCCCGCCGCTCGTCCTCGGTGCTGACGTGGCCGGGGCGGAAGGGGACGGGGGGCCCTTCGGGCGTGGGGAGGTGGGGCGTGGGCGGTGACTCGGGTGTGGGGAGGTGGGGCGTGGGCGGCGACTCGGGCGTGGGTAGGTCGGGCGGGGGCGGCAACTCGGACTCGGTGAGCGGGCGTTGGGGCTCGGCAAAACTTCTCGGCTGCGGCTGCGGCTCGGGTTCGGGTTCCGGTTCGGGCTGCGGTCCGGGTTCGGGCTGCGGTTCGGGCTGCGGTCCGGGTTCGGGTTCGGACTGCGGTCCGGGCACGGGCTGAGGCGCGGGTTCCGGGGATGACGGGACGGGTGTATCCGGCGACTTCCCGGTCGTGGGCGGGTGCTGGGGCTCGGCACTCCTTCTCGGCTGGGGCTGCAGTTGTGGTTCGGGCTGGGGCTCGGGCTGGAGCTGCAGTTCGGGCTTGGGCTCGGGTTGCGGGGATGACGGGGCGGGTGTGTCCGGCGACTTCCCGGTCGTGGGCGGGTGCTGGGGCTCCGACGGCTCCCCGGGCGTCGGCGTGTGCGGCTGCGTGGACGCGGCGGGCCGGTGTCGGGCTTCCGGCGGGTTGCTCGGCTCCGACCGCACCGGGGAGGAGCTTGGCCCGACCGGCGGCTCCGGCGCCTCGGCGGGGGCCGGGGCGGGCGAGGGCCCCTGCGGCGGGCCTTCTCCCTGGCCCGCCCCTTCCCGAAATGACGTAACGCGGCTCCGCAGCCTCGAGCGCCGGGCCAACAGCCAGTCCGATGCGCCGGATTCGGAAGATTCGCCGGACTGCGGCTCGGCCGGTGTGACCCGGATGGGCGGGAGCTGAGCCTCCGGCGTGGTGGCGCGGGTGGGGGAGCCCGGCGCCGTCACAGGGGCGGTGGGGCCTGCAGGCTGGCCGAGGCCGCCCAACGGCCCGTCGGCTGAGCCGGGATCGGTGGGTGAGGTGCCGGCCGGGGCGGGTCGGAGCCCCGGCTCCGGCGCCGGCGCGGCCGAGGGGCTCGGTGTCGACGGGGGTGCCGGTGTGGCGGAGGGGTCCGGCGTCGACCGGGGTGCCGGGCGCTCCGGCGGTACGGGGGCGGCCGGCCGCATGGGAGCTTCGGCCTCGGCCGACGGCCCGTCCGCTGCGGCGAGTTCGGCGAGCACCTGACGCGCGGCGCCGGCGAGTGGGGGCTGGGCTGGTGCCGTCGCCCTCGGGGCGGCCGGAGTCGCGCCGGGCGGCGTTCCCTTGTCCGGTGCCGGGGTGCCGTGCCGCGGATCTGCCGGTGTCGCCGCCGGGCGGGGTGTGGGTCCGGTAGGTGCCGCTGCCGGGCCGGGCGTGGGTCCGGTCGGTGTCGCTGTCCCGTGCGGGTCCCCCATCGGTGCTGCCGGGCCGCCCTGCCGGGCGCCCGCCGGTGCTGCCGCGCCACTCCGATGAGCCGCCCCCGGCGGCACAGCCACCGGCACCGGCACCCCCGCCACCCTGCGTGCCGCCGGGCGGGGCGGGGCCGTGAAGCGGACGGCGCGGATGCCGTGCTCGGCGGCCATACGGCGGAGTTCGGCGCCCCCGTCGAGGCAGGTGCCCCGGGTGTAGAGCCGTACCCGGCGGCGGACATCGGGCCACAGCGAGGTCAGTACGCGGGACAGCACGGGCCAGAGCGAGGCGTCGAGTTCCTCCCTGGGGCGGCCGATCTCGATGGTCGGGCTCTCGGCGTCCACCGACCGGTGCACCGGCGGTGGCTCGCCCTCCGTCCCGGAGATGTACAGCCCCGCCCGGGTCACCGTCACCTGCCAGCGCTCCGAGAGCCGTACGACGCCCGTCTCCGCGCCCGTCGCCTCGCCGGTCACCGGCGACTCCCAGCGCAGCAGCCGGGGGGCGGGGAGGGTACCGTCGGCCGCCGGGGGCAGGCACATCACCGAGTCCACGAACGGCCGCCACTTCGGCTCCCCGTCGGCACCCACCAGCACCGACCGCACCGGTGTGGGCCCGTCGCCGGCCCCGGGGCCGAGCAACGGCAGCCCGGTGTACACCACCACGTCCGCGCCGAGCCGCTCGGCCACGGCCTGCCCGGTGCGCAGCACGTCCCGTGGGCCGCCCGGTGCCAGCCGTACGGTGGACCGTACCGCCGTGGGCAGTTCGCCGAGGAGATCGCTCACCTCCCGGCCGAGGATGTCCTCGTCCTCCGGCATGCCCAGCAGCACCAACGGCCCCCGGGGGTCCACCGGGACGGCGTAGCAGAGGTCGCCGGGGCGCGGGGCGCCGGCCTGCTCGGAGCGTGCCAGCACACCGGCCGGGATCGGGTCGACCAGATAGCCGCCGCCGGTGCGTGCGGGCAGCGCCTCCACGGCCGGCTGCCAGCCGGGCGCCGGCTGGCGGGCGCCGAGTCGGTCCGGCTCGGCGTCCGGCGCGAACCGCCACCAGTTGCCGTGCACGAAGAGCGTGCCGCCGGGTACCACGAACACCGGGCCGTCCGGCGCGATCACCGTCAGCTTCCAGCCGTCCGCGAGCCGGCGGCCCAGCGCCGGACGGTCCGAACTTCCGGCCCCCGTACCGGACATGACGAGCCGGACCGTCTCCACACGGTCGTCCCGCAGCGCCGCGAGAACAGTGCCCAGCCGGGCCCACAGCCCAGGGGCCCGCGTCGCGCCCGCCCCGGCGACGACGGTCACGGTGTGCTCGGTCTCACCGGCCAGCGCGCGCACCAGGTCGGCCAGGTCGGTGGGGTCCAGCGTGTCGTCGTCGGGGGTGCGGAGCAGCCGCAGGCCGTCGTACTCCTCCACCAGCAGCCCGTCCCCGGCCGCCCGTGTCGGCTCCGCCTCGGGTGCGTCGGGTGCCTCGGAGCGGCGCTCCCTGCCCTGCCCGAACCAGCGCGACCGGCGCCCGCTCCGCGTCACCGGCGCACGGCCCGGAACCGGGACAAGGGTGCGGTCTCACTCATGATGGCTCGTCACCTTGCGGGGTCGCGGGGGTGTTGTGAGGTACGGGAGCCTCGGCGTCGTCGCCGACGGACGTGGGCGGACTGAGGCGGACGGGCATGAACACCGGCAGCCTAGGGACGCCTGCGGCGGAACACCGGGGTGCCGCCGGGCGATTGCACCTTGGGCCAGCCAACTCTGCCCGCCTCGGCCGTGGCCACCGGTTGATCACGGATCAGGCGCCAAGGGCAGCTTCCGCCAAGAACGGCTTCCCGAGCCGCGCGCGCCCGGATGGCCTGCTGCCGAACGGCGAACCTCACGCGGTTCCCACCGCGCGGCTTGGGGCCCGCCCCACCCCCCTCCGACGGACGGCGTCAGTGCTCCACGCCCCGACCGTCCTCGGCGTGGACGCCGTTCACGGTTGCGGGGGCGGACTCGGCTGGAGGCCAGGCACCGTCCTCCTCGGTGTCGAAGCCGAGGCCGAGGCCGAGGCCGAGGCCGAGGTCGGCGACGGCCTCGCCGGCCGAGGGGGTCGTCCAGCTGGTGAAGGAGCCGCCTTCCGTCGGCACCCTCGGGGCGGCTGGGGCCGCAGCCTCTGTCTCGGCCTTCGTGACCGCCGCCCGGAGGGCGTCCGTGTCGACGACCATGCTCACCGTTGCCGACGGGTTGACGCACAGGCTGTGGTCGGTGGGCAGGCGGTCCAGCAGGTCGGGGGTCTTCATCAGCTCGAAGGACAGTTGGCCGTAGCGGTGCAGGAAGGTGGGGGAGCTGAACGCCAGGATGACGGCGGTGCCGTCGGGCTTCGCGGCGGAGACCGGGGTGCCGTCGAGGGTGACGAGGACGGCCAGCTCGGCGGTGGCCAGTTCGCGGGTGACGGTCTCGGCGGGGGCGTAGCCGGTCGTGGCCAGTTGGATGGCCGCGTCGATCACGTCCTCGGGCTCCGGCCAGCCGTGCGCGTCCGGGGACGGCTTGTAGGCCTCGTTGTCCTGCCACTCGATGATCTCGCCGTCCAGGTCGGTGCGCCACTGCCCGACCACCGCCCACTCCGGCGGCTGTCCCTCGCCACGCCAGGTCGGGTCGACGAAGTAGAGCCAGTGGTCGGGGAGCAGTTTTGCCGCCTTGACGAACTCCTCGGGCGGGGCGGGGTCGATGGCGGTGGTCGTGTCGGTGCCGGCGTGGATGCTGGTCGTGTCGGTGGTCGTTGTGTCAGTGGTGGTCGTGTCGGTGGTGGGCTCGCTCATGGGTCCTTGGGTCCTCGGGTCGTCGCTGGTCCGACTGGTCAACGGGATCGGGTCGTCGCGGCTGGTTCACTCCCGTCCGTCTCCTGCGCCGGAGCGCTCTCCGCCTCCGCCAGTGCCGCCGCCAGCCCGTCCATGGCGAGTACCATGCTCACCGCGGCCGAGCTGTTGAGGCACAGGCTGTGTCCCTCGGGAATCCGGCCGAGGACATCGGCGATCCGCACCAGCTCGAACCCCAGCGGCCCGGTCCGGTGGAGGTGTTGCGGCGAGGTGTAGACCGGGACCACCGCCGTGCCGTCGGGTGCCGAGGCGCGTACCGGCTCGCCGTCCGCCGTGACCAGCATCGACACCTCGGCCCCGGCCAGGGCGGCGGTGACGTCCGACGCCGGGCCGTAGCCGGTGGTGGCGAGCTGGATGGCACGGTCCACGTCGTCGGTGGGCTCGGGCCACCCCCGGGCTCCCGGCGACGGCCGGTAGGCCTCGTTGTCCTGCCACTCGACGATCTCGCCGTCGGCGTCGGAGCGCCACTGCCCGACTACCGCCCACTCGGGCGGCGGGGCCTCACCGCGCCAGGTGGGGTCGGTCAGGTAGAGCCAGTGGTTCGGCGCCGCCTTGGCGGCCCGGACGAAATCCTCCGGCGGTACGGGGTCGATCGCGGGGTCGATCGCGGGGTCGATCGCGGGGTCGGCCACGGTGCCGGCCACCGGGTCGACCGGGGTGGGGGCTGCGCCGCTGGACTCACTCATGTTGTCCTCGCTCGATGTGCTTGCTGTGCTTGTTGTGCTTCCGTCGGGAACACCACGGGACGTCATCCTCCGACCACGGCAGGCCCGGGCCACGGCCGCGGCACGTGGGGCGGGGCGTCCTCGGCGAACCGTGGCGCGCCGGGCAGCGCCTTCCGCCAGCCTCCGTCACGAGCGGATCCGGGGTGCGCGGTGAGCACCGTACGTCCGTTCCCGCCCTGCTCGGACAGGTGCGTCGGGACATCGGTCCACCACACGGGACGGCCCAGGTGCAGCGCCAGCCACTCCGCCAGCTCACCCATGCCGGGCCCCCGCCCGTAGATGGCGAGGGGAACGTCCGGGTCGAGGCGCATCAGGGCGCGGTCGTTCCTCATCACCTCCAGGTACTCGCGGCCCGGGATGCTCAGCGTCCCGCCTTCGAAGGTCACTTCGACACGGTTCGGGTCGTCCTCGTCCACCTCGACGCCCACCGGATACGGGATCCAGGCATCCCGATGCCACGGCGCGTCCACCAGGCCGGCGGACGTGTGGATCTGAGCCATGTTCACCGGCTTCCGCTCCGCACCCGTGAAGTCACGGCCGAGCCCTGTGTTCGTGGCCAGTTCCGTGGTGACGGCGGTGGACTCGAGGATCCCGTTCCGCTCCAGGTGGTAGGCGGCCGCCGCGTCCGGCTCGGAGGCGTCCCGCCCCGCCGCGAACGCGTGGGTGAGCAGCAGCCGCAGGTTGTCGAGTTCCCACTGGTCGATGTGGGCGTTCGGGCCCAGATGGAGCACCTGTACGGCGAGTTCGTTCGTGTCCACACCGGGCTCGTCCAGCACCTCCCCGGCCTTGACCCGCGCCCAGAACATCCGCGACCGCTCCGCCTCCTGCACCGCATCCTGGCCGGAGAGCCCCAGGGCGTGGACGGTCTCGCCCACCATGCCGGGCGAATCCAGCCACTCGGCAGCCTCCAGCACCGCGTCGGGCAGCGTCACGAACTCGGACTCGCTCATCCGGGCGGCGGGTAGTCCGGCCGCGCGCCATGCGGCCCGCTCCGCCGCCGCGGCGGCCAGCACCTGTACGGCGACCTCCTGGTCCAACCCGAACCCACCGGCTTCCGGACGCGCCGCCACCACCCGTTCCAGCAGGTCCAGCGTCAGCGGCCCCGCCTGCGCGAACGCCGGGTCGGCCCGCCACATCTCCTCCACCGCCGCCATCCCGGACAGCAGGTCCCCGAAGTCGGCACGGTCCTGCACCCGGACGCCGAACACCGACTTCAGCGCCCGCACCAGACGCAGCGTCCGCGCCCGCACCCGCGCCCGCTCCTCCTCCGTCAACGGGCCGTGTTCCTCGTGTTCCTCGTGCAGCTCGGCCAGCCGTGCCCGCGCGTCCAGTTCGGCGTCCAGTGGCTCCGGCCGGAACAGCACCCACACCCGGTACCGCCCACTGGCATCGGTGTCCAGGTACCGCACGTACCTGCCGTCGCGCTCGTCCATCCGCTGCGGGCCCTCGGAAGCACGCACCCAGCGCTTCGCCTCGTTCGCGATGTCCTGCCCCACCGCGACCTCAGCCAGCGGATCGGGCACGAACACGCCGGTCAGGGCCAGGCTTGCGGTGTCGGGGTCCGGCAGGGCGCGGTTCCTGGGGGTCCCGGACCAGCAGATGCCGAGGTCGATCCAGTGGTTCTTGGACAGATGGGACGTCTTCCAGGCCACCCACCGGGCCACCTCCCTCCTGGGGACGCTGAGTACGCGGAGGTCGCCGGTGGCCCTGTCCCGTACCACCAGGTCGACGTAGTCCGGTCCGCCGTGCGCGGTCAGGTGGTGCGCCGTCTCCTCGGAGAGCGGTTGGTCCTCAGGACCCGGACGCGGCAGCGGGTGCTCCGGGGACACCTTGTCCAGGGCGCTGTTGTAGTGGAAGAACGTCGTCGCCCGGCCGGCATGTTCCTTCTCGTAGTGCTTCTCGTACTCGGCGGGCGGGTACGAGGCGTCGCCGATCAGCCTGTCCGTCGACTCGTCGACGACGGGGAAGGACACCACATCGGCCCACCAGCCGGGCATGCTGTCGTCGAGAACGGGCCCCTGGCCCGGCCGGATCGGGGCCCAGGCGCCCTTGGGGACTCCCGGCCGTCCGGTGACCGTGTCGATGCCGGCCGTCGTGTTCGGCCCGCCGGTCCCGCCGTTCCCGCCGGGCCGCCGGGTGATCCGTACCTCGCCGCTGTGCACCTGCAACTCCAGACCGGAACGGTCCGCGAGCCGCTGGAGCAGCTCGCGGTGGCGGCCCAGGAAGGGGATGGCCAGCACGACCTTGGTGCCCGCCTTCGGACGCGCCCGCGCCAGGTCCGCCGCCACCAGCTCGATGAACTCCTCCAGTTCCACGTCCTCCGTCGTACCGTCCGGCAGCCGCACCACCACCCTGCCGTTGCGCTCGTCGCCCCCGACGACGTACAGATCCTTGTCCTTCGGCCATGGCGTCGCCCGCCGGGGACCGGCGAGGACGGCCAGCGAGCCGTCCGCAGTCGGTACGAGGACATCGCTTCCGGCGGTGTCCAGTTCCAGGGCCCCGATGGCCTCCATGACGTCCGGACCCAGCCAGTTGAGACCGTCGATCCGGCGTCCCCCCACCGTGAACCAGGTGCGCCGGGCCCGCCCGGTCGCCCCCAGCCCTTCGAGGCGGTACGCCCCCAGCTCCGCCAGGCTTCCCGCCCGTCCGGCCTGCTCGGCCGCCTGCACCAGCTCGAACAGCCGTGTGCGTGCGGCTTCGTCCACCCGCGCGCCGGCCGGCAGACCCAGGACGTGGCGGGCCACCACGTCCACCCGGAGCGGACCGCTCCGGAACCGCCGGTCGCGACCGCGCAGCACGTCCAGCGTCTGGAGCGCCGCCGCGTCCCCGGGCAGGGTGACCGCCACCGTCGCCCACCGCGCCAGGTCCGCCTGCGGCACGCCGGCGAGTCGGGCCGCCGCCTCGGACGGCCATCCGGAGGGCTGCTGGGTGATCGTGAAGTCCTCTACGCCCAGGCGCCGTTCACCTGCGGGCAGGTCCTGCTGAAGCGTGTCCAGCTCCTGGCCCAGGAGGCCGGTGAACTCCTGGTACGCGTTCCGCGCACGCTTGGCGCCCTCGGCGTCGGTGCCGTACCCGGCGATGTGGGCCGTCGGGAGCGCGACGTTTGCCCGCCGGTTCCGCAGACCGGCCAGCGCCACTTCGTGCGCCAGTTCCCGTACGGTCTGCCGCGGCTCCCCGAGCAGATGCTCCGTGCCCTGGGCCCAGAACACCACGGGGGTCAGCGCCGGCAGCGCCCGCAGCGGCCTGTCCCCGGGCGGCTCGGCCGGTGGCGGCTCGACCGGCTCCACGGGCGCGATGAAGATCCGTGGAGCGGCCCCCTCCAGGCCGGGCATCTCCAGCCCGGGCATCCCCTGCCCCGACGACGCCCGGGGCGCCGGCCGTCCCGACGACGGCCCCGCCACCGGCCCCTGCGGACGGCGAGGTCCACCCGGGATCCCAAGCCGGGAGGCGATCGCCCCGCGCCTGTCCTTCTGGGCGAGCCCGTTGAGCTCCAACTTGCGGTACACCTCGGCGATGTGCCGCTTCACGCTACTGGGCCCGAGGTTCATTCTGGCGCCGATCGCCCGGTTGGTGAGCCCCTCGGCGGCGAGTTCGGCGACCATCCTTTCTGACTGCGAGAGCCCGTACTCGTCGCTGTGCGCGAGCCCCCGCCCGGGTCCCGACGACGCCTCCGCCACCGTCCCCTCCGGGACGGACCGCGGCTCCGTCGGAACCGCCTCCTGCCAGCCCTCCGCGGCGACCGCCGCATCCCGCACCAGCCCGAACAGCTCCGTCCGCGCGGCCTCGCCCACCGGCGTGCCCTCCGGCAGCCGCAGAAAACGACGGGCCACCGCGTCCAGGTCGAACGGACCGACACGCAGCTCCTCGTCACTCCCGCGCAGCGCGTCCAGCCTCGCCACCGCCGCCGCATCCGGGAAGAGGGCGAACCCGACTGTCGCCCCCAGCATCAACTTCTCACGCGGCACACCGGTGAGCGCAACCACATCATCGGAGGGCAGGACACCACCCGACTTCGGGAGGATCGTGAAGTCGCTCGTGTGCAGCCGGTCCGCATCCTCGGGAAGACCTTGCTGAAGAGTGTTCAGCGCATTGCCCAGAAGGCCCTTGAACCGCTCGGACACGTGCCCCGCACGCGTCATACCACCATCACCATGACTCCCTATGCCGCCGTACCCGGTGATGTGGATCGTCGGCAGCGCGACACCCGCCCCCCGGTTCCGCAGACCGGCCAACGCCGCCTCGAACGCCAACCCCTCAAGGGTGCTGATCCCCTCCCAGGCCGGTCGCTCCCCGCGATAGCCGAACGCCACGGAGGTCAGCCCCGACAGCGCCGGAAGCGGCACAGCGCGTCGCGGATGAACCGGATCCGCCGCCGCGTCCGGGGGGAAGGAGGCCTCGACCGTCGCCCACTGCGTCAACTCGCCGAACGGCACATTGGCGAGCTCATCCACATCACCGGAGGGTCGTCCGTCAACCGGCTGCTCGCGTATCGTGAAGTTCCACGTGTGCAGCCGGTCCGCATCCTCGGGAAGACCCTGCTGAAGAGTGTGCAGCGCCTCGTCCAGACAGCCGGTGAACATCTGGGACATGCGCTCCGCACGCAACGCAGCGGAACGGTCGTCGCCGTACGCGGTGATACGAACCTCCGGCGGTTGACCCCGCAAGCCGGCCAACGCCACTTCGAGCGCAAACCTCATGACGTCAGGCTGCGCCTTCTGCAATGGCTCCTTTTTGCCAGTCAGCGTGAACTGCACCGCGATCAGCCGCCGGGCCGGAAGCGGCCCGGCCGTTGGCGGACCGACCGGCGCGGTGAACACCTGACCTGCGGCAGCGTCCCCCGCAGCAGACTCCCCCGGACCGGGCATCGATGGCCCCTGCGGCACCTGCGCCACCGGTTGTACGGCCCCCCCGGCGGCGGGTACGGAATCGGGGCGACCGCTCACCGACCACTCGTCGTCCGCGCCGAGAGCCCCGAACGCGTCCAGGTCCGCGCCCAGGTCCAGGTCAGGCAGGTCCAGGTCCGCGTCCAGGTCCATGTCCGCGCCGCCCACCTCATCGGGACCGGACAGCGGCAGGGCGCCGACGGCCTGGGCCTGCGCACCGCCCCCAGGAAGCCGTTCGGCAGCCGCTGCCGAGGCTGCCTCCAAGGCCGCCAGACTTTCCACAGGCCCGGCGGCCTCGGTATCCCCTACCAGTTCCAGCAGCTTCCTCCGCGCGGCCTCGTCCACCGGCGTGCCCTCCGGCAGCCGCAGAACACGACGGGCCACCGCGTCCAGGTCGAACGGACCGTCACGCAGCTCCCGGACACTCCCGCGCAGCACATCCAGCTTCGCTACCGCCGCCGCGTCCGGGGAGAGGGTGAACCCGACCGTCGCCTGGTCTATCAACTTCTCAAGCGGTACGCCGGCGAGCGCAACGGCATCATTGGAGGGCCACTCCCCCCCCGGCCACTCGGAGATCGTGAATTGATCCGGGCGCAGCGGTGGCGCATCGTCGGCAAGACCCTGCTGAAGAGTGTTCAGCGCATCGCCCAGAAGGCGCTTGAACACCTCGGACGCGCGCTCCGCACGCGTCATTCCACCATCACCATGCAGCCTTGTGCTGCCGTACCCGGTGATGTGGGTCGTTGGCAGCGCGACATTCGCCTTCCGGTTCCGCAGACCGACCAACGCCAGTTCGAACGCCAACTCCTTGAGGGTGCTGTCCCCCTGCAGGGGCAGTCCCCGGGTGCGGGTCAACGCCACAGGGGTCAGCGCCGGCAGCGCCCGAAGCGGCACAGCCCTTCGCGGAACCGGATGCGGCGCCGCATCCGCGGAGAAGGTGACCTCGACCGCCGCCCGCGGCTCCGACTCCTCGGGCGGCACGAGTCCGGCCACCTCAGGGGAGGGGCGCGTGCCACCCGGAGACGGGTCGATCGTGAATTGATCCGGGCGCAGCGGTGGCGCATCGTCGGCAAGACCCTGCTGAAGAGTGTTCAGCGCACCGCCCAGAAAGCCCCTGAACAAATCGGTCACGCGCCTCGTACGCGACCCGTTGTATCCGTTGGTGCCGTACCCGCGGACAAGAGTCTTCGGCAGCGCACCCCGCAAACCGGCCGACGCCACCTCGAACGCCAAGGCCTCGAGGTCGTTCTTCGCCCTCAGCAACGGCTCCTTTCTGTTGTGCCGCAAGAACTGCACCGCGATCAGCCGCCGCACCGGAAGCGGGTCGTCCGGTGGCGGGCCGGCCGGCGTGCCACCGGGAGTCCCGAACGCGTCCGGGCTCAGGTCCGGGGCCGGGGGGGCCATGTCCGGGTCGGGGTCCGGGTCCAGGTCCGCCGGATCCGGGTCCAGGTCCATGTCCAGGTCCGGGTCCATGTACGGGGCCGGGGGGGCTATGTCCGGGTCCGAGTCCGAGTCCAGGTCCGCCGGGTCCAGGTCCAGGTCCGCCAGCTCCGGGGCCAGCTCCAGACGCACCCTCATGTCCAGGCCCTGGTCCTCCTCCGCGTCCCGACGCAGGGCGGAGTCCAGCTCCAGGTCCAGACCCAGGCCCAGGACCGCGTACTCGCCGACGAGCCCGGTCGCCTCCGGGGCCGGTACAACAGGCACGTCGGCCCCGGTGGCGGGCACGTTCCAGCGCTCCCGCAGGCCCAGCCCGAGCCGTAGTCCGTCGGCCAGACCCGTCGCCGACCGCAGCACGGTCTCCGATTCCGGTCCGCCCGCCAGCAGGAGACCGGCGACCTCGCGCACCGCGTCACGGAAGTCGCTCCCGGCGTACCGGGAGTCGGCCAGCACCGCGTGCGGCTCCCGTGGCAGCACCAGGAAAACGGCGGTGGCCCAGGCCCGGGTGACGTCCGCCTCCACGGCACCGGCGGGTGCCGAGCCCCGGAAGGCGTCGTACGCCGACGCCCACAGCCGCCGGGCCGCGTTGGCCGCCGCGCTGTCCAGCGTCTCCGTCCAGGCGTCGGACCGCGCCATCCGTACCCGGGCCAGGTCCAGCGGCGACAGTGCCGCCTCCGACAGCCGGCCGCCGAGCATCGTCAGCTCGACCTGCTGTTCGTCGGACGGAGTGAAGTCGCGAACCACCTTGTCCAGCTGGTCCAGGCGGACGGTCGCGCCCGCTTCCGGTCGAGGCGGAACGGTCGGCAGGTCCTCGTCCAGTTGGTCCAGGCGGACGGTCGCGCCCGCTTCCGGTCGAGGCGGATCGGTCGGCAGGTCCTCCTTGGTCAACTCCCGGGCGATCCACAGACGCTGGTCGGCATCCCGCTGTACGACCGGCGCCCCGGCGGCCTCGGCGGCCTCGTCGACACCCCGCGCCACGGCGAGGGCGTCCAGCGGGACGCCCAGGGCCCACAGCCGCTCCTCGGCGTCCTCCAGCTCCTTGCGCGCCCGCTCGACCCCGCCCCAGGAGTCCTCCATCAGCGTGTCGTCGCCGCCGGTCCGTTTCAGGGCCGCGGCGGCGAGCATGGTCCGGGCCTGCGTGTGCTCGTCCCAGGCGGTGGCGAGGTCGGGGGCGGCGGCGCGGGCATCAGCGTGGGCATCGGCTGGGTCGGCGCCGGCGGAGTCGCCGGTGTCCGCGCCACCGGGCGCGGACAGCTCGGGATACGCGGGTACGGGCGGCGCCTGGAACGCCGGCGCGGCGGCGTCGTCCGCCGCCAGGACCATCGGCGAACCCACCGGCTCGTCGGCGGCCGGCGCCTGACCCGCCCCCACGGGCGCCGGAGCCGAATCCCACGCCCGCACGGCGACATACCGGGGCGTCAGATCGAAGGGGCCCGGCAGCTCCAGGGGCGTCCCGACCTCGCGCGCGGCCGCCACCAGAACCTCCGGCAGCGCATCCCACAGCGACGCCGGCCTGGCCTGCCCGAGCTGATCGAAGTGCGTGTCGATCAGGGCCTGCAGACGATCCCAGGTCAGCGGCGGCGCATCAGGCTGGAGGGCCTTCCGCCGCTGGTCCAGCGCCTGGAAGCCCCGCAGCAGGGCCTCGAACGCCGGCTTGTCGTCCTCCAGCATCGGCCCGTACACCAGCCGGACCGCCCACCACCACCGCTTGACGGCCTCCGCCTGTTTCCGATCACCCGTCAGCCGCTCGGCCCACTCGGCCAACTGCGCCGACGTCGGCAGCGGACGGGCTCCGGCCAGCGAGTCGAAGTCCGTCAGCTCAAGGGAGGTCGTCCGCACCGGCCGCTGCTCACCGATGTCGTCCATCACCTCCTCGACACGCGAGTCGAACTCGATCTCCATGCCCGTGGCGGACGCCCACGACCACCGGTCCCACCCCTCGGCCAGCACCCAGGCGGCGATCGGCCACTCCAGCGGATCGCGGCCGTACGCGTGCGGGCCCGCCACGTCCGCGCCCAGCACCACCACGTGCGTGTCGCGCGGCGCCGCCGTCAGCGCCGGAACCTGTGCGAAGAGGTACTCCACCACCCCCTCGTAGCGGAACGCCACACTCGGACCGTTCCGGTCCTGGGGCAGCAGCTCCGCCGAGGTCCCGTCCCCGTCCAGAGCCACCAGGAACACCCGGTCGAACGGCGCCTTCCGGTAGATCTCCACCGCCGACATCTCCGCGCCGTCGGGCGACGGCTCCCACTGCACCTCCCTGAGGTGCGTCACTCCCGGCAGCAGGCCGTAGGACTCCGACGACCCCAGCCACTCCCCGTCGCGCCGCGACGACACCCCCACCGGCTCGTCCGCCGGATTCCGGTGTGTGACGTGCCGCAACCGGTCCACCGGGACCATGGACTCGTCCAGAGCCGCGATCTCGGGCTTCCACGCGATCACGTCCTGCGCCGGCACCGGCGCCGTATGCAGTTCCCGCAGCGCCTGCCGCGCGTTCACGACGGCCGTCTCGAAGCTCCTGAGGACGGCGCCGTCCGGCACGGTCCCGCTCGCCAGCAGCTCGGACGCCCGCCGCACCAGCTCCTCCAGCCGCGGGTACGCCGGATCGGGGTCGGATCGCCGGGTGTGCCCCAGGGCATGACGGCCCAGCGTCCGGGCCAGTGTCACCTGGTCCACCAGGCTCAGCAGCCGCACCGGTGGGGCATCCGTCCGCGGCACGTCGGCGACGGCCATCCGCAGGAGACCGGCGAACCCCCGGACCACCGGATCGCCCAGGATCCGTTCCACCGACCGGTGCAGCACCTCGGGCGACAGCGGAACCCTGGTCGCCACCGCCTGCTCGTAGAGCCCCGCACCGAAGTCCGCCAGCTCCTGGCCGGACTGCCCGATCCGCTGCTCGCTCATCCGCGTGCCGCCGTGCGTGTTCGCCGGCAGCTCGTCCACGATCAGCGGGACCGCCAGCCGGCCGCCGCCGGTGTCCAGGCCCGGGAGCTCCGGGATGCCGAGCGACTCGTACGGGCCGACCCTGCCTCCCTCGGACGTACGCCCCGTCAGCCCGGCGGTCAGCTGGTCGCGCGGCGACGGCACGTCGCCGACCGTGTCGTCGACGAACCGGTACGAGACGGCCTCGCCCGGCCGGTGGAGCTGGGACAGACGCCGGATCACGTTCGTCAGCACCTCGTCGGCGATGACGGTGAGCGTGTCGTGGTTCGCGCCGAGGAAGGCCCGCGAGCTGTGCTTGCCGGGCCGCAGGGCCCGCCTGACGGCGTCGAGGGCGGCCCGGGGTGCCGCGGGCAGCATGTTCCTGAGCGGGAGCCAGTTCTCGGGCGCCAGCGAGAGCGCGGCGTTGACCGGCCTGACGCCGACCTGGTTGAACACCGTCCAGGCGTATCCCCAGAGCTCGTCCACATCGGGGACGGCCGACAGGAACACGACGAGTTCCGACGGCACTTCACCGCGATCGGGGTCCATGCCGCCCACGAACTCGCTGACGGCCCGCTCCCCGAACTCCCTCCCCGCCATGAACAGGGGAAGCAGGTCCGTGTGCGGCGACTGGTCGACGGCCTGGCTCAGGACCAGCGTGCGGCCCACCGCGGGGGTCCCCGACGACAGCCGCGTGGCGGAGCGCTCGTCGTAGTCCAGGGCGGGGGGATGGACGGTGGCTGCCTTGCCGACCTCGGTGATCTCCCAGTCCGGAAGACCTCCCAGCAGCTCCTCCAGCGAGGTGGCCCCCTGCCTGGTCGTGAGCGCCAGCCGGTCACTGACCTGCAGCCGCCGGTCCTCCGCCTCCTCCAGGGACTGCCACGGTTCGCCCGGGATGGCGGCCGCCGGATCGACGACGACCTCCGGGACGTGGGAGCTCGTCTCCGTGAACCCCCGCTCCGCGGGGAACGGCGTCGCGATGTCGACGGGCTGTTGGGTGGCGGGGTCGAAGTAGAACGTCGACTCGCTGAGGACGACCTTGATCCCGGGCCCTCTCGCCAGCACCGCGTTCCGCAGATCGGGCTGCCCGCCCGGCGGGATGCCGAGGCTCCCGAGCAGCTCGTCGGAGAGGTTGATCTGCGTCGGATGGCGGTACTTGACCCCGGCGCCGACGCCCGCGTACTCGTCGCGCACCGCCCTGTCCAGCAGCGCGTGCTGCACCGAGGACGACTCCGCGAACGGCGGCAGCGCGTCCGTCACCACCTGCCCGGACGGGTCGATCACCATCGCCCGCACGTCGAACAGGGTCATCTCCGGCGGCTCCGACAACACCCGGTGCCCCGCGTCCCGCGACACGTCCACCCACACGACGCCGTCCGGCAGGTGGTACGCCGCGAACGCGTGCCCGAGCCCGTCCTCCGGCCGTTGCCCCGGCTCCGACGACACCGACCCGGGCCGCCGCGCCAGCACCAGCGCCACCGACCCCGGCCCCGCACGCTTCACGTCCCGCAGCGCGTCCGCCACCGCGTCCCACGACCCCACCCGGTCCCACCCCGGGCCCATCACCAGGCCGGCCGCCGCGCCGCGCCGGTCCAGCTCCGAGTCGTCCACCGAGCGGCGGCCCGCCAGGGTGGCGGGCCGCACGGCCCAGCGATCCCACACGCCGTGCAGCAACGCGTCCCGGAACCCCTCCAGCAGCTGCAGGCACCGCCACACCGGCGCACCCTTCGCCTGTGCCTCCAGCGCGGTCACCGCCACGCCGTCGACCACCTCGTTCAGCTTCTTGGGGTCCAGCACCCGGGGAGGGGACACCGGCCAGGTGGTGGTCGTGCCCTCGGCAGCCCGGTCCGTGGTGGGATCTGCGGCAGAGTCGGGCGGAACCGGGCTGTCCGCGTCCCCCCGCCGCGCCTGCCGCGCCCTGGCCCCCCTCCGCAGTACGGCTTGCAGCGCGTCGTCGGACGGCTCGGGGCCCGGGCCCAGCGGCGCCGCGGTCGGGATCGCCGGGGCTCCACCAGGCGGGCCGCTGGTGGCAGGCGGCCAGGGCTCCAGGTCCTGGGGCTGCGCGACGACGACCGCCGCGGTGCTCTGTCCGACCGGCACCATATACATGCCCGACCTGCCCGCCACCAGCGTGTACGGCGCAGTCCCGGGATCCAGGTCACCCAAGACGTCCTGGAGCGTGTCCAGGTTGGCGACCCGGCCGATCCAACCGCTGTCCCCGCGCAGCAACGCCCCCGACGGCATATGGAGGAAGTCGTCACCGAACCGCGTCCACCCCTCCGGCGACAACACCTCACCGCCGGGAAGCCCGATCCGGCCCGTATCGCTCACCTCGTAACTGATCGACGAGCGATACGGAGACGAGCGCACGAAGGTGAACCACTGCTCCACGGCCTTGCCCGCACCCGAGGGCACCTCCGGCACGGGAACCTCGGCAAGACCGCCATACCGGGGCTCACCAACCGTCACCGCACGACCGATCGGCCACTGCGCCGCCACCGGATCCACACCCGTGTCCGGCGACCCACCCCGCAGACCACCGCCCTGCGCGCGCAGATCCTCGTACGCTCTCGAAGCGAACTCCGCATCGGCATGGTCATCCCGCGCGGCCGCTACCGCACCCTCGGACAAGAGCAGCCGGGCCCCGACACGGCCCGGCCCCGGCCACGACGACCGCCCGGGAGTGGAGTCCGAGGTGTCCACGGCCTTCCCGGCGTTCGCCGTGGTGGACAGGCCCGGGTCCGTGGCCTGCTGGTCGTCCTCGACGACGGACCGCACGTCCGAGGGCGAGGTGGTCGTTCGCGGCGGCGCTGGAGGCTCGGGGTCCTCATCTGTCGGCCGATAGTGCGGGTTGGGGATCCAACGGCCGAGTGTGTTCTCCTCGGCACCCTGCCCGGCCACGACCTCCCAGGCGCCCTTGATGTACCTGGATGCCACACCGCCCGCGAAGGCCACCTCGTCCTCTTCCGCGGTGCTGTACGGGATGTCGTGCGCGCCGAGGGTCTCGGCGACGTCGATGCCGCCTGCGGCATCCAGTTCATAGACGTACCCGTCGGCCGCCCAACCTGCCACCCACTCACGCGAGGCACCCGCGCCCACGAACCCGTAGTCGGCGCCCTCTCCCAGCCCGAGCCGGGCGTAGGCGTCGAGGTCCAGATTCGTCCCGCGCGGCAGGAAGCCTTCGGAGAAGATCACGTCGGGGTGGCGCGTGTCCGCCCGGTACAGCTGACGCCCCCCGAACCACACCGGTGGCGGAATGATGGAGGAGGCAGCCGTCAAAACCGCAGCCGACGGAACCAGGCCCTCGTCGATCGTGGAGGAGGCACCGAGGTCAGCCTCGGACTCCTCGTCTCTCACGTCGTCCAACGCGTCCCAGTCGAAAGTCGGGTCAATCCGCAGCGCCCTGTCGACGGGCTCACCGGTCATGCCTGCGGTGTTCCTCACCAGGGCGGGCTCCGGGTCCAGGACGGGGACGGGCTCCGGGGCCAGGACAGGCTCCGTGAAGTCCTCGTCGGACGGGTCGGTGTCGGGCACGTCCCCGTCGGACACCCTCACGTCGTGTGCCGGGTCCTCGTCCGGTGCTGGGGGACCGTCCGGCGGCGGCGTCGGCAGGACCGCCGGGGGCGGGGGCGGGGTGGTGCGGTGGTCGTACGGGCCCTTGGGGTTGCGGGTGCCCTCGGGCAGCGCGGCGAGGTATTCGTCGCCGCGCTCGTACACCGTCACGGCGTTCTCCGTGTCGGCACCCGCACCGCGCGCCCTACCGAACGTGTCGATCGTGCCGTTCTCGTGCACCAGGGTCAGATGGAGCCCGGCGTCCTGAGCGAGGCGTTCCGCCGCGAGCAGGGCGGTGGGCGCGTCCCACCGCCGGGCCGCGAGCAACTGGGCCCGGATGAGGGCTGCCTGGTGCGCCCAGGTCAGCGGCAGCGGCAGGGGCAGGGGCAGGGGCAGGGGCAGTCGGCCGCCGCTGCGCTCGAACATCCGTTGCTGGCCGGCGGTCAGCTCGACGCCGGCCCCCGTCAGCTCCTCGGCGGTGAAGGTGGCCCGGGGGTCCAGCCGCGCCGTGTCGGGCAGCGGCTGGTCGGTCGGCCGGGACAGGTCGTCGGACTGGTACTCACCGTTGTTTCCGGGCGTCCGCAGCCCGGCCCGGTTCATGGCGAGGGCCACGGCGGCGTAGAAGCGGTTTCCGTCGCCGGGGGGCAGGTCGAGCCGGTAGGTGTGGCCGTCGGGGTCGGTGAGCCGGGCCGGGTCGGAGGCGGCGTCGAAGACGGGTGCGGGTGCGGTGGTGTCGGGTGCGGTGGTGCTGGGTGCGGTGTCGGCGGTGTCGGTCGACTCGGGCCGCAGCCAGGGCCGTCGGGTGTGGGCCGGCAGGGGCCCCCGTTCGGCCGGTTCGGCGGGCGGGGTCGGCGGGGCCGGTGTGACGGGTGTGCCTTCGGGCTCCGGGACGGGGTGTACGGCCTGGTAGTGGCGGTCGGCCAGATGGAGGAGGACCCGGGGGGCGGCGTCGAGGGGCTGGTCCGGGTCGGGGCCGTGGTCGTGGTGGAGGCCGTCCTCCGTCACGATCCGGATGCCGGGGTTCCCGTCGTGTACGAGGAGTCGGGCCGCCAGCGTCGGCCACAGGTCCGCCGTGCCGTGGTCCCAGCCCAGGTCGCGTTCGGCGTCGGCCGGGCGGCGGAGCTGGGCGACGGCCAGCGCCCGGCGCAGCGCGGGGCTCAGCGGGAGGTGCGTACGGTCGGGGGTGCCGCCGGCCGATTCCGGGATGACGCCCAGGGCATCGAACTCGCGGCGCTGCGGGGTGTCGGTGCCCAGGTCGAGCCCTGCGGCGGTGAGTTCGTCGGCGGTGAAGGTGTCGGGCCGGTCCGGGGCGACGCGTTCGAGGAGCGGGAAGTCGTCGGGGAGCTCGGCTAGTTCGGTGGCGACGGCCAGGCGCAGCTCCTCGGCGGTCTCCCCGTAACCACGGGCCTCGGCCAGGGCGTGGAAGAAGGCGTTGCCGTCCCGGGGGACGTCGATGAGGCGGTGGGTCCGGCCGTCCGGGCAGGTCAGGGCGAGGGGGCCGGTGGGAGGGGTGGTGGTGGTCGTGCCGTCGGGGGCCGGGTCGGGGTCGGGGGCGACGTCGATGGTGACACGGCGGTAGACCGGTTCCCGGGGGGTCTCGGTGACGGTGTCGGGATCGGGGGTCGGTGCGACGGGCGGGGTGACGGTGGGTTCGGGCAGGCCTGCCCGGGTTACGGCGGGGGTGGGGGTGTCCGTTCCCGTGCCGGTGTCCGTGCCGGTCACGGCGGGGGTCGTGAGGCTGCCTGTGCCGGTCGTGGTGCCCGTACCCGTGTCTGTGCCCATGCCGGTCGTGGCGGGGGCGGTGGTGACGGTGCCGGTATCAGTGCCCGTGCCGGTTGTGGTGCCCGTACCGGTCGTGTCCGTGCCCGTCCCCGCGTCGGCCGGGAGCTGGTGCCAGCGGGTCAGCCGGTCCGTCTCCCCCCGCACCCGGTGGAACTCGTCGGCCGCCGACTCGGCCTTCACACGCTGGGCCTCGGTCTGCTGGAGCTGGTCGGCCAGGGCCACCCGGGCCGTGAGCAGCGTCCGGGTCGCCGCGCCGGCCGACTCCACTGCCGTGCGCAACCGTTGGTCGGCGGCCGACCGCTGTTCCGCGCGCGCCTGGTCACCAACTACCTGCCGAGCATGCGCTCGACGCCCGACCCCGACGATGGTTCGGCGCCCCCG
>NZ_JBSFDA010000044.1:0-63002 GCF_053593675.1 Streptomyces sp. NPDC002156
GGGCCCCCTTGGGGGGGGTTTTGGGGGGCCGGGGCTCACCCACTTTCGCTCTGAGGGGTGCGGCCCCGTCCCGTTCCCGGGGCGGGGCCGCACCGGTCCGTGGCGCCCGACCGCTCACACGGGCCGCGTACGGCCCTCCCAGTACGGGTCCCGCAACCGCCTCTTGTACAGCTTGCCGTTGGGATCGCGCGGCATCCGGTCGATGAAGTCGACGCTCTTCGGCCGCTTGTACCCGGCGAGTTGGCGGGCGCAGTGGCCGAGGATCTCGTGGGCCAGGTCGGGTCCCGGCAGGTGTCCGGGCGCCGCTTCCACGACCGCCTTGACCTCCTCGCCCCAGTCGTCGTGCGGGATGCCGAAGGCGGCGGCGTCGGCGACGGCGGGGTGGGCGAGCAGGGCGGCCTCGATCTCGGCGGGGTAGATGTTGACCCCGCCCGAGATGATCATGTCGATCTTGCGGTCGCGGAGGAAGAGATAGCCGTCCTCGTCCAGGAGGCCCAGGTCGCCGACGGTGAAGAAGTCTCCGATGCGGTTCTTCTGGGTCTTGCTCTCGTCCTTGTGATAGG
Source organism: Streptomyces sp. NPDC002156 (assembly GCF_053593675.1). NCBI lineage: Bacteria > Bacillati > Actinomycetota > Actinomycetes > Kitasatosporales > Streptomycetaceae > Streptomyces > Streptomyces sp. NPDC002156. Next base: position 564 of record NZ_JBSFDA010000044.1, read on the forward strand.
CGAAGGCGCCGGTGCTCATCTTCATGTAGACGGTGCCGAGTTCGCCGGGCGGCAGCCGGTTGCCGTCGTCGTCGAAGATCGCGAGTTCGCTGATCGGCCAGGCCTTGCCGACCGTGCCGGGCTTCTTCAGCCAGTCCTCGGCGGTCGCGAACGCCCCGCCGCCCTCGCTGGCCGCGTAGTACTCCTCCACACAGTCGCCCCACCAGTCGATCATGGCCCGTTTCACATGGTCGGGACAGGGCGCGGCGCCATGGATGGCATGCCGCATGGACGACACGTCGTACGTCCGCCGCACGTCCTCCGGCAGTGCCAGCAACCGGTGGAACTGGGTGGGGACCATGTGGGTGTGCGTGCAGCCGTGGGCGTCGATGACGCGGAGCATCTCCTCCGGCGTCCACTTGTCCATCAGGACGAGTCGGTGCCCGATGTGCAGGGACGCGCCCGCGAACTGGAGTACGGCCGTGTGGTAGAGCGGCGAGCAGACGAGGTGCACGTTCCCGCCGAACGGCTTGACGCCGAAGATGCCGAGGAATCCACCGAGGTAGGCCTCCTCGGGCGGCTTGCCGGGCAGGGGGCGCCGGATGCCGCGCGGGCGGCCCGTGGTGCCCGAGGTGTAGTTCATGACCCAGCCGAGGGTGCGGTCGCCGGGCGCCGACTCGGGCTGCCCGTCCAGGAGTTCGGCGTAGGGGCGGAATCCGTCGACCTCCCCGACCGCGTACCGCCTTTCCGCCGGGAGCTGTGCCTCGTCGGCGGCGGCGCGGGCCGCGTCGGCGAACCGTTCGTGCGCGATGAGCACCTTGGCGCCGGAGTCGGCGACGATCCAGGCGATCTCGGGCCCGACGAGGTGGTGGTTGACGGGGACGAGATAGAACCCGGCCTGGGCGGCTGCCAGATACGCCACGAAGAACTCGACGCCGTTGGGCAGGACGACGGCGAAGGCGTCACCGCGTTCGAGGCCTGCGGCGCGCAGACCGTGGACGAGCTGGTTGGTAGCGGCGTGCAGCCGTCCAGCGGTCCACTCCCCGCCGTCGGGCGCGATGAGGACCGTACGCTCCGGGTCGGCGGCGGCCTGCGCCCAGAAACCGTTGTGAACCTCGCTCACGACTGTTCGCCCTTTCCGTCGGCGTTCCGTCCCGCGATCCTGTTGACTCGGTTCACAGCCTCCTCGAAGCCGCTGGTCAGCTCGTCGAAGACCGCCTGAACGCTCCGTTCACTGTTCATCCGGCCGACGATCTGACCGACCGGCGTGCCGAGGAGCGGCTCGACCTCGTACTTCTGGATGCGCGAGACCGCCTCGGCCACGAGCAGACCCTGCAACGGCATCGGCAGGGTGCCGGGTCCATCGGCCGAGTCCCAGGCATCGGTCCAGTCCGTGCGCAGCTGACGCGCCGGCTTACCGGTCAGGGCGCGGGAGCGGACGGTGTCTCCGGAACCGGCCGCGAGCAGCTTCTGGGTGAGCGCGGTCGAGTGCATGTCCGCCTCGGTGACGGTCAGCCACATGGACCCCAGCCAGACCCCCTGGGCACCGAGGGCCAGCGCGGCGGCCACCTGCCGTCCGCTGCCGATACCGCCGGCCGCGAGCACCGGCAGCGGATCGACCGCGTCGACGACCTCGGGCGTCAGCACCATGGAGGCGATCTCGCCGGTGTGGCCGCCCGCCTCGTACCCCTGCGCGACGACGATGTCGATACCGCCCTCGGCGTGCTTGCGCGCGTGCCGGGCGCTGCCCGCGAGGGCGGCGACCAGCACATCCTGGTCGTGCGCGCGGGCCACGACATCCGCGGGCGGCGACCCCAGGGCATTCGCGAGCAACTTGATCGGGTAGTCGAAGGCCACGTCGAGCTGGGTCCGCGCGACCTGCTCCATCCACCCCGTGATCCGCCACCCGGACGCCTCACCCTCCGCCAGCTCGGGCACGCCGTACTTGGCCAGGGTGTCCCGGACGAACTGGCGGTGCCCCTCGGGGATCATCGCCTCGACCTCCGCCTCGGTGACCCCCTCGACCTTCCGGGCGGGCATGACGACGTCCAGCCCGTACGGCCGGCCCTCGACGTGCGCCTCGATCCAGTCCAGGTCGCGTTTGAGGTCGTCCGGCGCCGTGTAGCGGACCGCGCCGAGCACCCCGAAACCGCCGGCCCGGCTGATGGCCGCGGCGACGGCGGGGAACGGCGTGAAGCCGAAGACGGCGTGCTCGATTCCCAGTTTCCTGCTCAGCTCCGTCTGCATGGCCGCAGGATGCCGCAGTCCTCCGGACGAGGGAAGACCTTTTCTGATACACCGTCAGATTCTTGACTGTGGGAGGCTCCCCCAATGACAGAAGACGCAACGGACGGACAGGGATTGACGCGTCGTCAGCTCGCCAGACGCACACTGGCCTTGGGCGGCGCCCTGACCTTCGCCTCCTTCCCGATGAGCCCGGCCGCAGCCACTCCCACACCAACGGGCCAACACCCGACCCTGCGCCCCGGCTCACCCGCTCAAGCGGGCCTCCTCCCCCAGCATCTGCGCCAACTGGTCACGGACGCCGAGGCGTTCCTAGGCCCCTCCCCCAACCACCCCTGGTACGCGGGCGCGGTCCTGCTCGCCGGGCGGGGCGGCACCGTGGCGCTGCATCAGCCGATCGGCATGGCGGTGCGCTACGCGGCGTACGACGAGAAGGCGGACACCGGGGTCGAGTTCCCGGCCGCCGAGCAGATCCCGATGACGGAGGACACCGTCTTCGACCTCGCCTCGGTCTCCAAGCTGTTCACGTCGATCCTGGCCGTGCAGCAACTGGAGCGGGGCGCACTGGAGTTGGAGGGGAAGGTCGCCGCGTATCTGCCGGAGTTCGCGCGGGCAGGCAAGCAGGACATGACGATCCGTCAACTTCTCACGCACACCTCGGGATTCCGTGCATGGATCCCGCTCTACAACGCGCCGACGTACGAGCAGAAGCTCGAACTCATCTGGAACCAGGCGCCGCTGAACCCACCGGGCACCAAGTACCTCTACTCGGACCTGAATCTGATCTCGCTCCAACTGGTCCTGGAGAAGATCACCTCCACGCCTCTGGACACACTGCTCCACGACGAGATCACCGCTCCGCTCGGCATGCACCGCACGCGCTACAACCCGCCCGCCTCCTGGAAACCGACGATCGCCGCCACCGAGGACGCCCGCGCGCCCTGGTCGGGGCTGAACCGGGGCCTGGTGTGGGGCGAGGTGCACGACGAGAACGCGTTCAGCCTCGGCGGGGTGGCCGGCCATGCCGGTGTCTTCTCGTCGGCCTGGGACCTGGCCGTGCTCGGCCGTACGCTGCTCAACGGCGGCGCGTACGGCAGGGCGCGCATCCTGTCGGCGGCCTCGGTCGAGCTGATGTTCACCGACTTCAACACCGCGTTCCCCGGGGACGAGCACGGGCTCGGCTTCGAGCTCTACCAGCACTGGTACATGGGCGCGATGGCCACGCCCAGCACCGCAGGGCACACCGGCTTCACCGGCACCTCGCTGGTCCTCGACCCGTCGACCGACTCCTTCCTCGTCGTCCTCGGCAACTCCGTGCATCCCGTGCGCAGTTGGCGCTCCGGTTCCGCGCCCCGGGTCGCCGCCGCGAACAACCTGGCCCGCGCGGTACCGGTCCGCCCACGTCACGGACGCACGGCCTGGTTCTCCGGCATGGCGAGCACGACGACGGCGACGCTCACGCTCCCGCCTCTCGCCACCACCGCCAACTCCCGCCTGTGCTGCGCCCTTTGGTGGGACACCGAGCCGCAGTCGGACGCCCTGTTCCTGGAGTCCTCGACCGACGGAGGCACGACCTGGCAGCCGGTCCCCTTCACGACGACAGCGCGGGGTGACAACGACCCCCAGGAGCATCCGACGGGTTCGGTCACCGGCTGGTCGGGGCGTGTCTGGCACGGCCTGTCGGCGGACCTGCCGACCGCGCCGGCCCTGATCCTCCGCTGGCGGTACACGACCGACCGGCTGTACGTCGGCCGTGGAGCGTACGTCGACGGCCTGACTGTACGCAGCGATGACGCGGTCGCCTTCGACGAGAGACGCCCGGCGGACGCGGCCCGCATCGAGGCGGTGGGCTGGACGGCGAGCACGAACTGACCCCGTACCCGCCCAGCGCTCAGCCCTCGTCCGCCTCCAGCACGGCCATGGCGGCGTTGTGCCCCGGTACCCCGCTCACGCCGCCCCCGCGCACCGCGCCCGCCCCGCACAGCAGGACGTTGGTGTGCCCGGTCTCCACTCCCCAACGCCCGGTGTCCTCCTGGGCGTACGGCCAGGTCAGATCGCGGTGGAAGATGTTGCCGCCGGGCAGCCGCAGGTCGCGTTCCAGGTCGAGCGGGGTCTTCGCCTCGATGCAGGGGCGGCCGTCGGCGTCGGTGGCGAGGCAGTCCGCGAGGGGTTCGGCGAGGTGGGCGTCGAGCTGGGCGAGGGTCGACTTCAGCAGTTCGTCGCGGACGGCGTCGTTGTCGCGGGCGAACAGGCGTGCGGGCGTGTGCAGGCCGAACAGGGTCAGTGTCTGGTAGCCCCGCTCGACGAGGTCGGGGCCGAGGATCGTGGGGTCGGTGAGCGAGTGGCAGTAGATCTCGGACGGTGGCGCGGCGGGCAGTTCACCGGCCGTCGCCTGAGCGTGGGCGGCGGCCAGTTGCTCGTACCCCTCGGCGATGTGGAAGGTCCCGGCGAACGCCTCGCGCGGGTCGACGGACGTGTCCTTGAGCCTCGGCAGCCGGGTGAGCAGCATGTTCACCTTGAGCTGGGCGCCCTCGGCGGGGCTCGGCGGTGTGCCGCCCGTCAACGCGGCGAGTTCCTGCGGCGAGGCGTTCACCAGGACGTGCCGGGCGCCGACCGTGCCCTCCCCGTCGGCCGTCCGGTACGTCACCTCGGCGGCGCGGCCGTCCGTGTCGACCCGTACGACCTCGTGACCGGTGGCGAGGACCGCGCCCGCGTTCCGGGCGGCGCCGGCCAGCGCGTCGGTGAGGGCGCCCATGCCGCCCACGGGCACGTCCCAGGCGCCGGTGCCGCCGCCGATGACGTGGTAGAGGAAGCAGCGGTTCTGCCGGAGGGAGGGGTCGTGGGCGTCGGCGAAGGTGCCGATCAGGGCGTCGGTGAGGACGACGCCCCGTACGAGGTCGTCGGTGAAGTTCGCCTCGACGGCGGCGCCGATGGGCTCCTCGAAGAGGGTGCGCCAGGCGCCCTCGTCGTCGACGCGGCGGCGGAGTTCGTCGCGGGTGGGCAGCGGCTCGGTGAGGGTGGGGAACACCTTTTCGGCGACGCGGCCGGTCATGGCGTAGAAACGCTGCCAGGACTCGTACTCGCGCTCCCCTCCGGTGAGGCGAGCGAAGGCCTCGCGGGTACGGCGCTCGCCGCCGCCGACGAGGAGTCCGGTGGCGCGGCCGTCCCGTTCCACGGGGGTGTACGAGGAGACGGTGCGCCCGCGCACCCGGAAGTCCAGGTCGAGATCGCGCACGACCTTCCGGGGCAGCAGGCTGACCAGGTAGGAGTAGCGCGACAGCCGGGCGTCGACCCCGGCGAACGGGCGCGTCGACACGGCAGCGCCGCCGGTACCGGCCAGCCGCTCCAGAACCAGCACGGACTTCCCGGCCCGGGCCAGGTAGGCGGCGGCGACGAGGCCGTTGTGGCCACCACCGACGATCACCGCGTCGTATCGGTCGCGGACGTCGTGTCGGTCGGGGCGCTCGGATGCGGGCATGGTTCTTGTTAACACGTGATGATCCACCCCGGCCAGAGCTGTACGGCCGAGGGGCCGCAGCCCCAAGAGGGCGCGGGCCCAAGAGGGCGCGGGCCCAAGAGGGCGCGGGCTTTGTCGATGTGCGGCTCTGCCGCGCCCCTTAGGGGCGCGGGGAACTGCGCGACCAGCCACGACGGCGCCGCAGCGAACCGACAACGCCTGGCGGTACTTCTCAGTGGCCGGAGGCCCTCTGCTGCCGCAGCACAGCCACCCTCCGATACAACTCGACCGCCTCGACCCCCCGCCCCAGCTGCTCCAGACAGTGCGCCTCGTCGTTGCGGCTGGCGAGGGTGTCGGGATGGTCGGCGCCCAGTACCTGCTCGCGGGACGTGGCGACCCGCCGGTACTCGGTCAGGGCGTCGGGCCAGCGGCCGAGCCACCCCAGGCCGACGGCCACCTCGCGGCGGCTGACCAGGGTGTCCGGGTGGTCGGCGCCCAGAACCCGTTCGCGGATCGCGCACACGTCGCGCGACTCGGCGAGCGCCTCCTCCCAGCGGTCGAGCCGGCCGAGGTTGACGCCGAGTCCGTGCCGAGCGCGCAGGGTCTCGGGGTGCGCGGGGCCGTTGACTCGGGTGCGGTCGTCGATCAGGTCGCGGTACAGCTTGAGGGCCTCCGCGCTGCGGCCGAGCCGTCCGAGGCTGATGCCGACCTCGTAGCGGGCGGCGAGCGTGTCGGGGTGATCGGGGCCGAGGGCCTGGGCGCGTGCCTCGGCGACCTCCTGGTAGGTCGCCAGGGCCTCCGGCCAGCGCCCCAACTGGCCGAGCGCGTAGGCGACTTCGTACTGCGTGACCAGGGTGTCGGGATGGGCCGCGCCGAGCACGCGGGCGCGTGCCGTCGCCACCTCGCAGGCCATGCGGTACGAGTCCTCCAGGCGTCCCAGACGGCTCAGGTTGAAGGCGAGGTTGTGGCGGCAGCGCAGGGTGTCCGGATGGTCGGTGCCCATCGTGCGCTCCCGGGCGGCCAGTACGGTCGTGTAGGTCTGGTGGGCCTCGAAGTGGCGGCCCAACTGCCCCAGGACGTACGCCATTTCCTGTCGGGCGGCGAGAGTGTCCGGGTGTTCGGCGCCCAGGACCCGCTCCCGCTCTCGCGCCACGTGGGTGTATTCGCGCAGGGCGTCGGCGGCGCGGCCGGTGCGGCTGAGGGTGAAGCCGACCTCGTAGCGGCTGGCGAGGGTCTCGGGGTGGGCGGGACCGAGGACGTGCTCGCGTTCGGCGGCGACCGCGCGGTGCACCTCGCCGGCCTCGGCCCAGCGGCCGAGGCGCCCCAGGCTCAGGCCCGCGTTGTGCCGTCCGGCCAGCGCGTTGAGCGTCTGGGGCGAGGGGGCGGGCGGCAGCTGCGGTACGGGTTCCTCGGGGCGGCCGGTGGCCGGGCGGGCGATCCAGTCGCCGGTGAGGCCGGCCGCCGGGTCCGGGGGTGTGGTGTCGAGCCCGGCGCCGGTCGCCTTGTGGCCGGTGGTCATGCCCCGGGTCCAGGACGGCAGCCGGGGTTCACAGGCGGCGGGCTCGGGAGGCGGGAGCTGGGGCCGCGGGGTGACGAGGGTCGGCACATACAGCGGGGTGGCCCGGCCCGCGCTGATCCGGCGGGCCAACTCCCGTGCGTCGCGCGGACGTTCGTCCGGAAGCTTGGCGAGGAGGGCGAGGATGACCCGCTCCAGGAACTCGGGCACCTCGGAGCGGTGGTTGCGCGGCGGCTCGGGCGGGGTGTCGCGGTGTCCGACGAGCACCGCCCAGGCGTCGTCGAGGTCGAACGGCGGTACCCCGGTGGCCAGTTCGTAGAGCACGCACCCGAAGGAGTACAGGTCGCTGCGCTGGTCGACCTCGCCCCCGCTGATCTGCTCCGGCGACATGTAGTGCGGGGTGCCCATCGCGATTCCGGTGCCGGTGAGCCGGGAGGTGAAGCCGATGTCATGACCGAGGCGCGCTATGCCGAAGTCGCAGATCTTCACCGTACCGTCGGTCAGCCGCATGATGTTCGCGGGCTTCAAGTCACGGTGGACGATGCCCTGTTGGTGGGTGTAGGCGAGGGCGGCGGCGACCTGGTCGGCGATGTCGACGACGTCCGGGACGGGCAGCGGATGATGCTTGTTGTCCTCCAGGAGCTGGCTCAGGTTGCGCCCCTCCAGCAGTTCCATGACGAGATAGAGCACCCCGTCGGACTCGCCGAAGTCGTGCACGACGGTCACCCCGCGGTGCTGCAGCGCGGCGGCCACCCGGGCCTCGCGCCGAAAGCGCTCCCGCAGGACGCGGGTGAAGGAGTGGTCGTGGTGCGGCCCGAGCGGCTTCAGGCACTTCACGGCGACCTGCCGCCCGAGCGACTCGTCGCGAGCGCGCCACACTTCCCCCATGCCACCGCGCCCGATCAGATCGAGCAGCCGGTACCGGCCCTGGATCAGTCTGGTGTCCGCCATGTCCTGCTGCCGCCCCCGGTTCCGTTCGCCCTCCCCTGGCCCGTCCAGTATGGCGAGCTATCGTCCGAGTTTGTACGGCGCGGGGTGCGAGCCGGGGCCGACCCGTGACACGGCCCGCAGGATGTGTTTGGGCGGCAGTTGCCACCGCACACGTGCGGGAACGCAGCGCAGCAGGGTGCCCGTGGCACGTAACTGCCGGGTGACGGTGGGTGGTTCGGGTGCGGCTCGGCCGTACAACTCGTGGGCGTACGGCGGCAGAGAGGCGTACGCCAGCTGCGCCACGCGCCGCCACAGCACCTCACGCGCCGGGACGAGCAGGGGATGCGTCGGTGGACGGAGCAGGAAGTCGTCAACTTCGTGTGCGTCGGCTCCGGCGGCCAGCTCGGGCCTGACCTTGTCGAAGTAGGCGGCCAGTTCGGCCCGGTCCGCGGGTACGTCGGCGGGGTCGAGGCCCACCAGCCGGGCGCTGACCAGGTGTTCGCGGATGTACCGGTCGGCGTGGGCGTCGGTGAGCGGGTATCCGGAGCGGCGCAGTACGTGCAGACAGGAGTCGATCTCGGCGCAGTGCACCCACAGCAGCAGTCCGGGTTCGCCGACGCCGTACCGCTCCCCCGTGTCCGGGTCGACCGCGGACAGCATGCTGTGGATCTTCCGTACGCGGGCGCCCGCCTTCTCGGCCGCCTCCGTGGTCCCGTACGTCGTCGTGGCGAGGAAGTGCACGGTGCGCATCAGCCGGCCCCAGGCGTCCTTCCGGAAGTCCGAGTTCTGCATGACTCCGCCCACCGCGCGCGGGTGCAGCGCCTGGAGGTAGAACGCGCGGATTCCGGCGACCCACATCATGGGGTCGCCATGCATCTGCCAGGTCACGGAAGTTGGGCCGAACAGCCCCGGGTCGCCTGCGGATATGCCGTCCACGCGGCCAGTTTGCCCGGTCTTTCCGGCCGCCGACCTCTTAGTCCGCCTCACCGACGCCACCCTTCTGCTCGCCAACCACGGCCGTCATCACGGCCTCCTGCAGGCCGCCCACGCGGCCGGGGAACCGGAGGAGACAGGCAAACTGTTCCTCCTACCTACTACTCCACGGCCACCCCACCCGTCCCCTTACCCCCGAACAGGCCGCCGCGCTCGCGCCCCTCCCGTCCCGACGGCCGGACACGACGTGAGCGCGGCAGCCGACCGCCCGAAAGGCGTACTCCCTCTCATGCCCGACTCCCCCGCCCCGCTGCCCACCGCGGACCTCGTCGACCAGTACGGCGCCGAACTGCGCGTCTGCGACCTCCAGTTCCGCCAGTTCGGCGGCCACCGCTCCTTCACCGGCACGGTCCGCACGGTCTCCTGCCACGAGGACAACGGCCTGCTGCGCGACCTGCTGCGAACCCCGGGCCACGGCGACGTCCTCGTCGTCGACGGCCAGGGCTCCCTGCGCACCGCCCTGGTCGGCGACCTCATCGCCGGGGCCGCCCAGGACAACGGGTGGGCCGGTCTGGTCCTGCACGGAGCCGTCCGCGATTCCGCCGCCCTCGCAACCCTCGAACTCGGCATCAAGGCCCTGGGCACCATCCCGCGCAAGAGCAGCAAGGCCGCCGAGGGCGCGGTCGACGTGCCCGTCGTCATCGGCGGTGTCACCTTCCGCCCGGGCGACCGGCTCCACGCCGACGACGACGGCATCGTCCTCCTCCCGTAGGACCTCACGCATCGCCCTCATGGCCCTGAGCATCGGCAGCGGCACGGAGCCGGAAAGACAGTCAGTCCTTCGGTACACCGCAGTCCACAAGGGGTTTCGGAGCGTTCACAGCCCGAGGATCAGTTCGCGTACGGCGGCCGGCCGGGACAGGAACGGGTGATGGCCCGCGTCGAGTTCCACGACGCTGCCCGCCCGGCCCGCGAACTCGCGCTGCCGTTCGGCGGGGGTGCCTCTGTCCTGGGCGCAGACGAGGTACGTCGAGGGCACGTGCCGCCACGCCGCTGCCTTCACCGGCTGTTCGAGGACCGCCAGGCTCTGCCGGGCCGTCCTGTCCACGGCCTGCCGCTGGATCTGCTCATCGCAGTCCTGGAGGAAGGTCTCGGCCAGAGCATCGGGCCGGACGGTGAAGGTGCCTGCCTCGGGATCGATGTCGAGAAACGGGGCGGGCTCCTCGCCGCCGAGCGCGGAGAGGCTCTGCCCGACCTCGGGCAGGTAGCTCGACACGAGCAGCAGGTGGTGCACGGCGTCGATGCCGGCAGCCGCCTCCGCGGTGACGATCCCGCCGTAGCTGTGGGCGACCACGACGGTCGGCTCGTCGCTCGCGGTCAGTACGTCCCGGACCGCGGCGACGTCCTCGGCCAGCCCGGGTCCGCCCGCGCCCGCCGCCTCACCCGTCTCCCCGCAGCTCGGCAGGGCGGGTGCCTCGCTGAGGACACCCCGCTCGGCCAGCAGCTCACCGGTTCGGTGCCACCACCACGATCCGTCCCTGACGCATGCCCCGTGCACGAAAACGACCCTCATCACGACCCCTTCGTCTTCCTTCACTCGCGAGCTTCGCTTGCCTCTTAAATGACATTAGACGTACTGGTTATTACGTGAAAAAGTGGCTCGATGGGCAGGCAGCGGCAGCCACAGATCAGGGAGCGGCTGCTCGCCGCGTGCACCGACTACTCGCTCGAACACGGGCTCCCCGACCGGCTGGAGCCGCTGGCCACGGCCGCGGGTACCTCCAGCCGGATGCTGATCTACCACTTCGGAACCCGTGACGGACTGCTCCGCGAGATCCTCGGACAGGCCCGGCAGCGCCAGCTCCAGGCCTTCACCGACCTGATACGCCTGCGACCCGACGAGCCCTACCCGACGACCCTCGCCCGCGCCTGGTCCGCGATCTCCGGGCCGGAAGGCCAGCCCTACCTCCGTATGTTCAGCCGACTGCACGACACCGCGGGCGAGCCCTTGTGGCCAGGCTTCCGGCGGACCGCGACCACCGACTGGCTCGCGCCCCTCGAGGCTGGCATGCGCAGCCTCGGACGCCCCGAGCTGGCCACCGTCGTGCTCGCCGTCATCCGCGGCCTCCTCATGGACCTGGACGCGACCGGCGACGCCCCACGCACACACCGGGCCTTCCATGACTTCCTCAACACGATCGACAGCGCCTGAGAACGTGTCCGTGAGCTGTTCAGGAGGCTTGGCCGGTTGTGGTGACGGGTGAGAGACCGGCGCGCTGCGGAATCGGCGGAGCATACGGGGGCGCGATGGGCAGGCGGTGACCGCAGCCATGCTGCAGGTGGCGGATGTGCACAAGTCGTACGGTCGAGGTGCCAGCGCCGTCCATGCTCTGCGTGGCGTTTCCTTCGAGGTCCCCCGGGGGGACTCGTCGCTCTCAAGGGACGCTCGGGCTCGGGCAAGACCACCCTGCTCAACATCGTCGGTGGTCTGGACGAGCCGGACAGCGGACACGTCACCGTCGACGGGCTGCAGCTGCGGGACCAGGATGAGGACGCCCTCCTCGCGCTGCGCCGGGAGCGCATCGGCTTCGTCTTCCAGTCGTTCCGGCTCATTCCCATCCTCACGGCCGCCGAGAACGTGGGCGTGCCGCTGCGCTTGCGAAGGGCGGACCCGCGCGAGCGGCGGGAGCGCGTCGAACTGCTGCTGTCGCTCGTGGGGCTCGCGGACCATGCCGCGCAGCGCCGGAGCGAGCTGTCGGGCGGGCAGCGCCAGCGCGTCGCCGTCGCCCGCGCCCTGGCCCCGCCCCGCACCCACCCGCCGCGAGATCGACCAGTTCTTCCGCACCATGTACGGCCTGTGACCGGCCTCCGGCAACGGCTGCTCAGTACATGGTGTTGTCGTTGATCGACGTCTCCGGGATGTCCTGGATGACGTCCCAGTGCTCGACGATCCGGCCCTTATCGAACCGGAAGATGTCCATGAGCGCGGCGCCGCGGTCGGTCGCGTCGTACGTCCTCTTGTAGTGCACCGCCACCAGGTTCTTCTCGCCGCCGTCAGCGGCGCACCCTGGGCATCCCCAGCCCGATCCACGAGATGATCTCCCGCTGGATCTCGTTGTTGCCGCCCCCGAAGGTGAAGATCACCGCCGAGCGGTAGCCGCGTTCCAGTTCGCCGTGGAGGATCTCGCCGGCCGAGCCCTCCTTCAGCGCGCCCGGGGCGGCGACGATCTCCAGGAGCCAGGCGTAGGCCTCGCGGCGGGCCTCGGAGCCGTACACCTTGACCGCGGAGGCGTCCTGCGGGGTGAGGGTGCCTTCCTGGACGGCGTTCACCATCTGCCAGTTGAGGAGTTTCATCGCGTCGAGCCTGGTGTGGGTCTGGGCGAGGCGGCGGCGCACCCAGGGCAGGTCGATGACTCGGCGGCCGTCGGCGAGTTTCGTCTCCATCGCCCAGCGCTGTACGTCGTGCAGCGAGCGGATGGCCATGGTGCCGTGTGCGGCGAGGGTGACGCGTTCGTGGTTGAGCTGGTTGGTGATCAGCCGCCAGCCCTGGTTCTCCTCGCCGACGCGGTGGGCGACGGGGACGCGGACGTTCTCGTAGTAGCTGGCGGTGGTGTCGTGCGAGGCGAGGGTGCGGATGAGGGTGCAGGAGTAGCCGGGGTCGGTGGTCGGCATCAGGAGCATGGTGATGCCCTTGTGCGGCGGGGCGTCCGGGTCCGTACGGACGGCGAGCCACACCCAGTCCGCCGTGTCGCCGTTCGTCGTCCAGATCTTCTGGCCGTTGACGACGTACTCGTCGCCGTCCCGTACCGCGCGCGTCTTCAGGGCGGCCAGGTCGGTGCCCGCCTCCGGCTCGCTGTAGCCGATCGCGAAGTCGATCTCACCGGCCAGGATCTTCGGCAGGAAGTACGTCTTCTGCTCGTCACTGCCGTACCGCATGATCGTCGGTCCGACGGTGTTGAGCGCCATGAGCGGCAGCGGTACGCCCGCCTGGGCGGCCTCGTCGAAGAAGATGAACTGTTCCATCGGGGTCAGCCCGCGTCCCCCGTACTCCTGCGGCCAGCCGACGCCGAGCCAGCGGTCGGCGCCGAGGCGGCGGATGGTGTCGCGGTAGAAGCGCTTCTGGGCGGCCGGGTCGCCGAACCGCGAGTAGGCGCGGTCCGGCACCAACTCGGCGAAGTAGGCACGGAGTTCGGTGCGCAGTCGCTGCTGCTCGGGCGTGTATTCGAGATGCACGGCGCCTCCTGCTGGCTCCCCTGGGCCGGACCTGTCGGCGCACACGGTAGAACGTGTTCCAGAAATTGGGAATGGCGGTGCGCGTACGGGTGGGTGCACACATGCCTGAGGGGGTCCCGGACGTCCGGGACCCCCTCACGGCTGGAGCCGCGAACTGCTCAGTGCGCCACAGGAGTTGCCTGCGACTCAGCGCCGCTCGCGCCGACGGCCGCCGTCGCCCTCGGCACCAGCAGCCGTTCCGCCAGCAGGCCGAAGACCAGGCCGAACGCGGTCCACATGGTCGTCTGGATGGCGAGGGTCGCCACGCGGTACTGCCACAGCAGGCTCGCGGAGAAGCCTTCCGGGACCTCGTTGGTGAACGACGGGAGGAACGCGTACGCGAGTCCGACGGCCAGGACGAAGAAGGCGCCCGCGGCGAGGGTCGCGTTCCAGTTGCCCAGGCTCGGCGCGAGCCGCTTGCCCAGGATCACCGCGCCGACGGCCAGCAGCACGCTCAGCGCGACCATCAGGAAGAACAGCGCGGTGCGCTGGTTGAGGGTGTTCTCGTCGCCGACGGCGGGCGGGTTGGCGGGGTACTTGAGGAACGGCACGACGTACACGGCGAGCAGCCCGGCCCCCGCGAGGAGCAGCGCGGTCGCGCGCGGCCCGAAGCGGCCGACCCGGCCGAGCGCGAAGCAGTACGCGAGGGCGGCGATCCCGCCGAACGCGACGCCGTAGACGAGGACACCGGTGCCCAGGCCCGCGGTGGACTGCAGGGCGCGGGAGACGAGTTCCTCGCCGCCGTGCTCGTGCGCGGCATGCGCCTCCTCGAAGGCGATGGCGTCGTCGACGAGCGGCTCGGCCAGGAGGTAGGCGACGACCCAGGCGAGCGCGCCCGCGACAAGGCCCGCGAGCATGCCGCGGACCAGGAGGTTTCTGACAGTGGTGGAGTTCATCGGCTCGTACGTTTCCCTGTCGTCGTCAGTGGCAGGGGAAGCCGAGGAGGTGACGGGCGTCGTGCACCCATTCGTGCACGCCCTCGCCGGACACCAGGGAGGTGGCGCCCTGTTCGGCGCCGACGAAGTAGAGCAGTACCAGCATCAGTACGCCGAAGAAGACCGCCCAGGGGGCGATCGCCCCGATCGGCAGCTTCGCGGGTACGGCGGTGGGGGCAGCGGTCGGCTGAACGGCGGACTGTGCCATGACAGGACCTCCTGGGGGAACTCGCGTCCCGTATCGGTGGTGCGGAGGACGACAGCCACGGGTCTGACTTGCCCCCGGACCGCACCGGGCAGGGTGCGTACGGGGCTTACAGTGGCGCGACCGTGCCGGATTCCCACCGGCTTCCGTCGAACTGTCGTCAATATCGACGAGAACGTACCGCGAAGCGGGGATCCGGCCAAGGGCGCATGGGACGGCGTACGGCGCTCCGGTGCGCCGTACGCTGCCTCAAATTCCGTACATGACAACGACATTGGGGCGGGAATGAGCAGCGCGGGAGCGATTGGATGACGAGCCGAGTGATGTTGATCTCACCGGCGATCAGCGCGGCCCTGCGGGAGGCCCGGTTCGACGACGACTGTTCCCTGGACGAGTCGGGCCTGCGGCTCGCCCGGGCGGCGGCGGGGACGCTGCCGCCGGTCTCCCGGGTCTGGGTCTCCCCCACCGCGCGCTGCCGGGAGACGGCTCGGGCACTGGGCCTCGACTCCGTGTCCGTCCCCGGCCCGGCCGGCCTGGACGCGGGACGCTGGCGCGGTGCGACCCTCACCGAGGTGACGGAGAAGGAACCCGAGGCGCTGGCCCAGTGGCTGACGGACCCCCAGTCGGCCCCGCACGGCGGCGAGTCGGTCCACGCGCTGTGCGACCGGGTCGCACGCTGGCTGGACGACACGGCGGCCCAGGTCGCGGGCCGCTCCGTCGCGGTCGTCGAGCCGGAGGTCGTACGGGCGGTGACGGTACGGGTGCTGGGGGCGCCCGGGTCGGCGTTCTGGCGGATCGACGTTCCGCCGTTGACGGCAACGGAGTTGAGTGGTCGGGCGGGGCGCTGGAACGTACGGGTGGGGTGGCGGCTCGGGGCGCCGCACGGGGAGTACGAGGAGTAGCGGGAGTGCCGGACGAGGGCTCTCTCAGGCGCCACCGTCGCGCACGGCCCCCGGCGTCCCCAGCGTCCGGATGAAGTCCGCGCACGCCTGTGCGCACTCGCGGCATGCCTTCGACGCGTCCTCGGCTCCGAGGTGGTCGTCGAGGATCTGGGCGGTCTCCAGGCAGACCGTGCGGCACCAATCCAGTTGGACGCGGAGCGCGGCCTCGTCCTGGGGTGCCTGTTCGGAGAGCAGGCGGCAGGTCGCGTCGCACACTTCAGCGCACAGGATGCCCTTGCGGCGTGCGAGGGCGTCGTCGGCGGATCCGTCCGGGTCGACGTAGCTCGCGCGCAGTGCGGCCGCCCGTGCGCACTCGGTGCATGCCTGGGCGCAGACGAACCGGTCCTCCAGGAACCGGAAGAGTTCCTCTTGCGAAGGCGAAGACGTATGCGTAGTCGTAGGGGTCACTTCGATCGGGTTGCCGCAACCGGCCCCGACAAACCCGGCCATGCCCTTCCGGGTCAGGTGTCGTAGTCGACGGTCAGGGTCTCCGAGACGGGGAACGACTGGCAGGTCAGGACGTAGCCCGCGGCGACCTCGGCGGGTTCCAGGGCATAGTTGCGGCGCATGTCCGCCTCGCCCGAGGTGACCAGGGCCCGGCAGGTGCCGCAGACGCCGCCCTTGCAGGCGAACGGCAGGTCGGGGCGGGTGCGGGCGGCCCCGTCCAGGACGGTCGTCTCCCGGGACAGCGCGGTCGTCGTGGAGCGGCCGTCGAGGGTGATCGTGACCCGGCTCACCGGACCCTCCACCGCAGCGTCCGTGTGCTGGACCTCGTGGAGCGGCTGATCGTCGGCGTAGAAGAGCTCCTGGTGGACGCGGCCCGCGGGCACGCCCAACTCGGCCAGCAGTTGCTGGGCGTCGCGGACCATGCCGTGCGGTCCGCACAGCCACCAGTGGTCGGTGCCGGGCACGTCGACAAGGCCGGAGAGCAGCGCGGTGAGCCGTTCGGCGTCCAGGCGGCCGGAGAACAGCTCGGCCTCGCGCGGTTCGCGCGACAGTACGTGCCCCAGCTGGAAGCGCGTACGGTACAGGTCCTTCAGGTCCGCGAGTTCGTCGGCGAACATCACGGTGTCCGTACGCCGGTTGCCGTACAGGAGGGTGACCTGTGAGCGGTCGTCGGCGGCCAGGATCGACTCGGCGATCGACATCATCGGGGTGATGCCGGAGCCCGCCGCGATCAGGACATGGCGGCCGGGTGCGGTCAGGTCGGGGGTGAAGGCGCCGGTCGGGGTCATCACGTCGAGCACGTCACCGGGGCGCACCTCGTCGACCAGCCAGGACGAGAACAGGCCGCCGGGCACCACCCGTACGCCGATGCGCGGCTGCTCGCCGGCCGGCGAGCAGATCGAGTACGACCGCCGCTCCTCGTGCCCCTCGAACTCCCGGCGCAGGGTGAGCGACTGCCCGGGCGCGAAGGCGTACTCGGCGGCCAGGCCGTCCGGCACCTCGAAGCCGACGGTGACGGCGTCCGCGCACAGCCGTCGTACGTGGGTGACCTTCAGGGCGTGAAAGACCGGGCGGCGACGGGCTGTTGCCGCCGGGACGGTGACCGGGGAGACGGTCGCGGCCATCAGATCTCCTTGACGTACTCGAACGGCTCGCGGCAGGCGCGGCAGCGCCACAGGGCCTTGCAGGACGTGGCGGCGAACCGGGAGGTCTCCTCCGTGTCCGCCGAGCCGCAGCGGGGGCAGGGCACTGTGCGGCGGGTGGGCAGCAGCGAGAGGGCGACCGGGCCGTGGGGTGCGGCGCCGGGCGGGGCGATGCCGTGCTCGGTGAGCTTGCGGCGGCCCGCCGGGGTGATCCAGTCGCTGGTCCAGGGCGGATCGAGGACGGTACGGATCTCCACGCGCGCGTACCCCGCTGCCCGTAGCCGGGCGGCGACGGCGGCGCGCATCTCGGCCATCGCCGGGCAGCCGGAGTAGGTCGGCGTCAGGCTCGCGACGACCGTGCCGTCCTCGGTCAGTTCGACGCCCCGCAGAACGCCCAGGTCGGCCAGGGTGAGCATGGGCAACTCGGGGTCCGGCACCTGGGCGGCGATCCGCCGAGCGCGCCGGGCATCGAGCAGGGTGCTCACCATGTCGCCTCCGGGTGGGCGCGGGCCACGCTCTGCAACTCGGCAAGGAGCGGGGCGAGATGCTCGGTGTGCTCGCCGCCGCGGCCCGATCCGGGCAGCGGCCGGTACACCGGCATGGGCAGTCCGGCGGCGTCGGTGACCTGACGCAGGACGACGACGACCTCGTCCCGTACGTCGTACGCCGTGAACAACTCACCCAGGTACGGGGCGACCTGCTCCTGGGCCCGGCGGATCCGCCGATGCGACTCGTCCGTGCCGTCCCCCAGGCGCACCGCCCACTCGGCGGCGTACTGCCGGTGGTAGGCCAGCTCCTTCGCGCCCTTCGCGGCGATGGCCGCGAGCACGGGGTCGGGGTGCGACGCCAGCCGCTCGAAGTGCGCGAGCCGCCAGCTGGAGAGCACCAGCAGTCGCACGATCGAGAACGCGAAGTCCCCGCCCGGGAGCTCGGCCAGGCGTACGTTGCGGAACTCGTCGGCGTCCCGGAAGTAGGCGTAGGCGTCCTCGCCGCGGCCTGTGCCGTCGACCTGGCCGGCCCGGGAGTAGAGCAGGCGCGCCTGGCCGAGGAGGTCGAGGCCGATGTTGGCCAGGGCCACCTCCTCCTCCAGTTCGGGGGCTCGGGTCACCCACTCGCCGAGTCGCTGGGCCGAGACCAGGGCGTCGTCGGCCAACACCAGGCAGAGGGCGGCCAGTTCGCCGCGGTCGACGCCCTCGGGCACGGTGGTGTCGACCCCGTGCAGGGGGTCCTCGAAGCCGGTGCCATAGGCCCAGCGGGTGTCGTCGTCGTGCCCCTCCGCGAGGGTCATGTAGACGTGGTCGTCACTCATGCCCTCTCCTTCAGATGTGCGGGACGTCGTCGGGGATGTCGTAGAAGGTCGGGTGGCGGTAGACCTTGTCGGCGCTGGGGGCGAAGAACGGGTCCTTCTCGTCGCGCGAGGAGGCGGCTATGTGCTCGGAGCGCACCACCCAGATGCTCACGCCTTCGTTGCGCCGCGTGTACAGGTCCCGCGCGTGGGTGAGTGCCATCCGGTCGTCGGCCGCGTGCAGCGAGCCCACGTGGACGTGGTTCAGGCCGCGCTTGCCGCGCACGAACACCTCGTACAGCGGCCACTCGTTCGAAGAGTTCGAAGACGTCCCCTCGCTCATGCCACTGCCTCCTTCGCGGTCCGCGCGCGCTGCTTGGCGGCGTGCGCGGTGGCCGCCTCACGGACCCAGGCGCCGTCCTCGTGTGCGGTCCGGCGCCGCGCGACCCGTTCCGTGTTGCAGGGGCCGCCGCCCTTGATGACGCGCATCAGCTCGTCCCAGTCCGGGGTGCCGAAGTCGTGGTGTCCGCGCTCCTCGTTCCAGCGCAGTTCCGGGTCGGGCAGGGTCACGCCGAGCTTGTCGGCCTGCGGGACGGTCATGTCGACGAAGCGCTGGCGCAGTTCGTCGTTGGTGTGCCGCTTGATCTTCCAGGCCATGGACTGCGCGGAGTTGGGCGAGGCGTCGTCGGGCGGGCCGAACATCATCAGGGAGGGCCACCACCAGCGGTCGACGGCGTCCTGGACCATCTCCCGCTGTGCCTCCGTACCGCGCATCATCGTCATCAGCAGCTCGTAGCCCTGCCGCTGGTGGAAGGACTCCTCCTTGCAGATGCGCACCATCGCGCGCGCGTAGGGCCCGTACGAACTGCGGCACAGGGGTACCTGGTTGCAGATCGCCGCGCCGTCGACGAACCAGCCGATCACGCCGACGTCGGCGAAGCTCAGCGTGGGGTAGTTGAAGATCGACGAGTACTTCTGGCGGCCCTCGATGAGCCGCTCGGTGAGGTCCGCGCGGTCGGCGCCGAGTGTCTCGGCGGCCGAGTACAGGTACAGGCCGTGCCCGGCCTCGTCCTGGACCTTCGCGAAGAGGATGGCCTTGCGGCGCAGCGAGGGCGCACGGGCGATCCACTCGCCTTCCGGCTGCATGCCGATGATCTCCGAGTGCGCGTGCTGGGCGATCTGCCGGATCAGCGTCTTCCGGTAGCCCTCGGGCATCCAGTCGCGCGGCTCGATCCGCCGGTCCCGCGCGATCGTCGCCTCGAAGTGCTCACCGAGCGGCCCCTCGGCAGTCTCCGCGGCACCGCCCGTGTCCGAGGCGGCGGAGTGTGTCGTCGTCATCGCTACCCGCTCCCCAACCGACCATTCGTTCGGTACCCAGTGTGACGACTTTTCCGCGCCCGCACAAGCCGTCTCTCGCGGGGCTCCCGTCAGTGCGACTCCCGGCTCACCTCCGAGCCGCTGGACCCGATGAGAAAGTCCAGGTCGGCGCCCGTGTCGGCCTGCTGTACGTGGTCGACGTACAGGCGTTCCCAGCCGCGCCGGGGGTTGGCGAAGCCGGTGACGGTGGCCGCGTTGGGGGTCCTGCGGGCGAGTTCCTCGGCGGGTACGTCGACGTCCAGGCGCCGGGCCTCGACGTCCAGGTCGATGACGTCACCGGTGCGGACGAGGGCGAGCGGGCCGCCTGCCGCCGCCTCCGGGGCCACGTGCAGGACGACGGTGCCGTAGGCGGTGCCGCTCATCCGGCCGTCACAGACCCGGACCATGTCACGGACGCCCTGTTCGAGCAGTTTCTTCGGCAAGGGCATGTTGGACACCTCGGGCATGCCCGGGTAGCCCTTGGGCCCGCAGCCGCGCAGGACGAGCACGGAGTCGGCGTCCACGTCGAGGTCCGGGTCGTCGATACGGGCGTGGAAGTCCTCGATCGAGTCGAAGACGACCGCCGGACCCCGGTGGCGCAGCAGGTGCGCGGAGGCCGCCGCGGGCTTGATCAGCGCTCCGTCGGGGGCGAGGTTGCCGCGCAGGACCGCGATACCGCCCTCCGCGACCAGCGGTTTCTCGCGGGTACGGATGACCTCGGCGTCCCAGATCGGCGCATCGTCGAGATGGTTCACCAGCGGTTCCCCGGTGACCGTGAGCGCGTCGGGATCGAGCAGGTCACGGACCTCGCGCAGGACGGCGGACAGGCCTCCGGCGCGGTGGAAGTCCTCCATGAGGAAGCGGCCGGCGGGCTGGAGGTCCACCAGGACGGGGACGCGGGAGCCGATCCGGTCGAAGTCGTCGAGCGACAGGTCGATGCCCAGGCGTCCCGCGATGGCCAGCAGGTGCACGACGGCGTTGGTCGATCCTCCGATGGCGGCCAGGGCGACGATGGCGTTGCGGAAGGACGCCTTGGTCAGGAAGGTGCCCGGACGGCGGTCGGCGGCGACCATGTCCACCGCCAGCCTGCCCGTGCCGTGGGCCGCCTCCAGCAGGCGGCTGTCGGGCGCCGGAGTACCGGCCACCCCGGGCACGACCGTGCCCAGCGCCTCGGCGACCAGGGCCATCGTCGAGGCGGTGCCCATGGTGTTGCAGTGCCCGCGGCTGCGGATCATCGCCGACTCGGACCGGGTGAACTGCCCCTGGGAGAGCGTGCCGGCCCGTACCTCCTCCGACAGCCGCCACACATCGGTCCCGCAGCCCAGCGGCGTACCCCGGAAGGTCCCGGTCAGCATCGGCCCGCCGGGGACGACCACCGCGGGCAGGTCCACCGAGGCGGCGGCCATGAGCAGCGACGGGATCGTCTTGTCGCAGCCGCCCAGCAGCACGACGCCGTCGATCGGGTTGGCCCGCAGCATCTCCTCGGTGGCCATCGCGGCCATGTTCCGCCAGAGCATGGCGGTGGGCCGTACCTGGGTCTCCCCCAGCGACACGACCGGCAGGTCCAGGGGGATGCCCCCGGCCTCGTACACACCGTTGCGGACGGAGGCGGCTACCTCGTTCAGATGCGCGTTGCAGGGGGTGAGGTCCGAGGCGGTGTTGGCGATGGCGATCTGCGGTCTGCCGGTGAAGGCGTCGTCCGGTGTGCCCCGGCGCATCCAGGCCCGGTGGATGTAGGCGTTGCGGCCCTGCCCCTCGTACCACTGTGCGCTGCGAAGCTTCACCGTCGACCTTTTCCAGTAATTGGATTAGTGGTCTACTCTTCGGAACCTCATGGAGCAATGGAGCATAGGCAGATGCACGACGGCCCGTCAGCCCCCGTGACCGAGGAAGTCGCCGGTGGCGACGGTGACGCCGCGCGGCTCGTGGGGTCGGACCGGGTGCTCGCCGTCCTCAAGGAGCTGGCGCGGTACCCCGACGGCGTGGGTCTCGAGGAGCTGACCCGGGTGGTCGGCAGCCCCAAGCCGACCGTGCACCGGGCGCTGGGAGCCCTGCGGCGGGCCGGACTGGCCGACCAGGGCGCCCGAGGTCGCTACGTCCTGGGTGACGAGTTCCTGCGGATGGCCTTCGCCCATCACGAGGACCGCCCCGAGCACGTCCGGATGCGTCCCGTGCTCGACGCGCTGGCCGACCGGTTCGGCGAGACGGCGCACTACGCGGTCCTCGACGGCCGCGAGGTCGTCTACCGCGCCAAGGTCGATCCGCCGGAGGGTGCCGTCCGGCTCACGTCGACAGTGGGTGGCCGGAATCCCGCCCATGCCACCGCCGTCGGAAAGGCGCTGCTCGCCCACCGGTTGACGTCGGTGGCGGAGGTCGAGGCGTGGATCGGCGAGACGCCCCTGGTCCGTCACACGCCTCGGACGCTGTCCACGGCCGCCGACCTGTACGAGGACCTGCGTGTCACCCGCGACCTGGGGTACGCCGTGGACGACCAGGAGAACGAGGCGGGCGTCAACTGCCTCGCCCTGCCCGTGTACGCGACCTCTCCGACGACTCCCTCCGGCGCGGTGAGCGTCAGCGCGCTCACGTACCGGACGCCGCTGCGCACTCTGGTCGAAGCAGTCGACGAAATCCGGGAGTTGCTCGGCCCCTTGGGCGAGCCGCACCGATGAGCCACCAGCAGAACCCCCGTCCACACCGCCCTACCGGTCGAACTGGAGACTGACCCCATGTACCTCATGCGCATCGGTGCCGCGGGCGCCGAGAAGCCCGTCGCCCGCGTCGACGACGAGACGTACGTCGACCTCTCCGACACCGTCACCGACTTCGACGAGGCGTTCTTCGGGTCGGGCGGCCTCGACCGTGTCCGTCCCGTCGTGGCCGAGCGGACGGCCGCCGGGCAGGTGACCCGGTTCGCCGGGGAGCGGATCGGCGCCCCGATCGCCCGTCCGCACCAGATCCTGTGCATCGGGCTCAACTACCGTGACCACGCGGCCGAGAGCGGGATGGCGGTGCCGGACGAGCCGATCCTGTTCACCAAGTCGCCCAACACGCTCGTCGGCCCGAACGACGACGTACGCATTCCGCGCGGGTCCTCCAAGACGGACTGGGAGGTGGAGCTGGGCATCGTGATCGGCCGCCGCACGAGCTATCTCGGCTCGGTCGAGGAGGCGCGGGACGCCATCGCCGGGTATGTGGTCGTCAACGACGTGAGCGAGCGCGCCTTCCAGTTGGAGCGGGGCGGGCAGTGGGCGAAGGGCAAGTCCGCCGAGACCTTCAACCCGGCGGGCCCCTGGCTGGCCACCACCGACGAGATCGACGACGTCCTCGCGCTCGACATGTGGCTCGACGTCAACGGTGTCCGCCGTCAGAACGGCAACACCAAGACCATGGTCTTCGACCCGTACTTCATCGTGCACTACCTGAGTCAGTTCCTCGTCCTGGAGCCCGGTGACCTGATCAACACCGGTACCCCGCCCGGCGTCGGTATGGGCCTCAAGCCGCCCGTGTATCTCCAGGCGGACGACGTCATGGAACTCGGCATCACCGGCCTCGGCAGCCAGCGCCAGCGCGTGCTCGGCCCCCGGTGAACGCCCGCCGTCTCATACGCGCGTTCGTCCTGACGGCACCCGGGAAGTACGAGGTCCAGGAGGTGCCTGCCCCGGTGGCGGTGCCCGGCGAGGTCGTCGTCGATGTCGAGCGGGTCGGCGTGTGCGGTACCGACATGGAGTTCCACACCGGGGCGATGGCCTACCTCCACCAGGGCCACTCCTCCTATCCGATGCGCCTCGGCCACGAGTGGTCGGGGCGGGTGGCGGCGGTCGGCGACGGTGTCGACCCCGGGTGGATCGGCCGCCGGGTCATGGGCGACACGATGCTCGGCTGCGGTGTCTGCCGACGCTGTCGGCGGGGCGCTCAGCATGTGTGCGAGAAACGGCAGGAGGTCGGCATCCGTGGTGGGCGGGCCGGTGCCCTGGCGGAGCAACTCGCGGTGCCTGTCTCCTCGTTGCACGTCCTGCCGGACTCCGTCGACTCGGTGCTGGGTGCGCTGGTCGAGCCCGGGGGCAACGCCCTGCGCGCCACCCAGGCAGCCGAACTACGACCCGGCGACCGGGCGTTGGTCCTCGGTCCGGGCACGATCGGGCTGTTGGTCGCTATGTTCGCCCGCGCCGCCCGAGCGGAGGTCCACCTGATGGGCGCGACCGACAGCTCGCTGGCCTTCGCCCGCGAGCTGGGCTTCGAGCACACCTGGCGGGAGGACTCCGTCCCGGATCTGCCGTACGACGCCGTCGTGGACGCCTCCAACGCGGCCCATCTCCCCGATCTGGCCCTCCAGTTGGTCGAACCGGCGGGCCGTGTCGTCTACATCGGTCTGTCCGGCACACCGAGCCGCATCGACACCCGCACGCTCGTCCTCAAGGACGTCACCGCGGTCGGCGTCCTGTCCGCCTCCCCCGGTCTCGACGCCACCATCCGCGCGTACGCCGAGGGTTCGGTCGATCCGAGGCCGCTGGTCGCCGCGACGGTGGGTCTGGATCAGGTCGGGGCGATCCTCGCGGGTGAGCGTCCGGCGGGCGCGGGTCCTGGACCGAAGTTCCATGTGGACCCGCGCCTGGGGTGAGCCCGTTCGTCGGGCAGGTTCAGGGTGCGGTGATGCCGTCGATGACGTGGCGGAGGAAACCGGCCGCGGTGCCACCGTCGCAGACGCGGTGGTCGAAGGTCAGCGACAGGTGGACGACCTTGCGCACCTCCACCCGGCCGTCCACCGCCCAGGGGCGTTCGACGAGGCGGCCGATGCCGAGCATGGCCGTCTGGGGGTGGTTGAGGATCGGGGTGGCGCCGTCCACACCGAACACCCCGTAGTTGTTGAGGGTGAACGTGCCGCCGGTCCGGTGTCCGGCGCGGAGTTCGCCGCGCCGGGCCAAGTCGGTGAGGCGGCGAAGTTCGGTGGCGAGGTCGTCCATAGGCAGCCGGTCGGCGTCCCGTACGACTGGGACGACCAGGCCCTCGTCGGTCTGCGCGGCGAAGCCGAGGTGCACCTGCGGCAACCGGACGATCTCCGAACAGGCTTCGTTTATACGGGCGTTCAGTGCGGGGAAGACGGCGAGCGCGGCGAGACAGGCCCTGGCCAGCAGCGGCAGGAGGCCCGTGCCGTGTGTGTCGCGGGCGGCGAGCAGGGCGGTGGCGTCGGCGTCCGCCCAGATCGTGACGGCGGGCGTGTCCCGGTGGGCGCGGACGAACTTCTCGGCGGACGCGTCCAACGGGATGCGGAGCCCCGGCTCTTGGACGGTCTTCGTCGCGCCGATTCCGGTCTCCTCGGTCGGCGCCACGCCGTTCATGGTGACCCGTCGCGCCCCGCCCGTCCCGTACCCGGTCAGTACCGCGCCCGAGTCCTCCTCGGACACCGGCTCCACCTCCGCCACAGACAGCAGCGGTGCCCCGACCTTGACGACCTCGCCTGCGAGGCAGTGCAGAGCAGTCACCGTTCCGGCGTAGGGGCTCGGAAGGGTGACGACGGACTTGGCCGTCTCGACCTCGACGACGGTCTGGTCGTGGGTGACGGTGTCGCCCACGGCGACCGTCCACTCCAGCACCTCGGCCTCCGCCAGCCCCTCGCCCAGGTCCGGCAGCAGGAAGGTCCGCTGCTCGGTGGTCGGCTCGGCGGAGGAGGACACCGGTATCGGCCGCCGTACGCCCTGGCCGCCGACCGGCAGCAAGCGGCGCAGTCCCGCCAACACCCGGTCCACGCCCGGCAGATGGGCGTGCTCCAGCAACGGCGGCGGATACGGGATGTCGAGGCCGGTGACACGCAGCACCGGTGCGCGCAGCGCGTCGAAGCAGCGCTCCTGGACCCGGGCCGCGATCTCGGCGCCGACGCCGGCGAAGCCCTGCGACTCGTGGACCACCAGGCAGCGGCCGGTGCGTCGTACGGACGCGGTGAGCGTGGCGTCGTCGAGCGGGACGAGGGTGCGCAGGTCGAGGACCTCCACGTCGAGGCCCTCGGCTGCGGCTTCCCGGGCTGCCGCGAGGGCTACGGCGACCGACGGGCCGTACGCGACGAGGGTGGCGTCGGTTCCGGGGCGGCGGATCGCCGCCGTGCCGAACGGCTCGGCGCGGAAGGGGAGTTGGATGTCCTCCTTGGTCCAGTAGTGGCGCTTGGGTTCCAGGAAGACCACCGGGTCCGGGTCCTCGATGGCCTCCCGCAGGAGGGAGTACGCGTCCCCGGCCGTCGCGGGGGTGACGACCTTCAGGCCGGCCGTGTGCGCGTAGTAGGCCTCGCTGGAGTCGCTGTGGTGCTCGACTCCGCCGATGCCGCCGCCGTACGGGATGCGGACGACCATGGGCAGGGGGAGGGCGCCACGGGTGCGGTTGCGGAACTTGGCGACGTGGGAGGCGATCTGTTCGAACGCCGGATAGGCGAACGCGTCGAACTGCATCTCCACCACCGGCCGGAAACCTGCCATCGCCATACCGACGGCGAGCCCGGCGATGCCCGCCTCCGCGACCGGGGTGTCGAAACATCGGCGGTCGCCGAAGGTGTCGGCGAGCCCGTCGGTGACCCTGAAGACACCGCCGAGCCTGCCGACGTCCTCACCGAAGACGACGACGCGTTCGTCCGCGTCGAGGGCGTCCCGCAGGGCGGTGTTGAGGGCCTGTGCCATCGCGGTGGCGGTCATCTCAGTGTCCCTCCAACTCGGCCCGCAGAGCGGCGCGTTGCTCGGTCAGTTGCGGGGTCGGGGCGCTGAACACATGGGCGAAGAGTGCGAGCGGGTCCGGTGCGGGGTCTTCCGCGAGCCGGAGCCGCACGTCGGCCGCATACGCCTCGGCCTCCGCCGCCGCTGCCCTGATGTCGTCCTCGGTGAGCAGGCCGCGGTCGCGCAGCCAGTTCTCCAGCCGGTCGATGGGATCGCGCCCGCGCCAGTGCTCGGCCTCCTCGGCCGGACGGTAGCGGGAGGGGTCGTCGGCGCTGGTGTGCGGGGCCATGCGGTAGGTGTGCGCCTCGACCAGCCAGGGGCCGCCGCCTGCGCGCGCGTCCTCAACCGCCCTGCCCAGTACGGCGAGTACGGCCGCCATGTCGTTGCCGTCCACCTGCTCGGAGCGGACGCCGTAGCCAACTCCCTTGTACGCCAGGCTCGGTGCCGCGCTCTGGGCGGAGAGCGGGACGGAGATGGCGTACCGGTTGTTCTGCACCAGGAAGACCACGGGTGCCCGCAGGACACCCGCGATGCCGAGGGCCTCGTGGAAGTCCCCCTCGCTGGTGGCGCCGTCACCGACAAGCGCGAGGGCGACCGTGTCCGTGCCCTTGAGGCGCTCGCCGTGGGCCAACCCGGTGGCGTGCGCTGCGTGGGTGGCCAGCGGGGTGCACTGGGGCGCGGTGCGGTGGCGTACGGGGTCGTAGCCGCAGTGGGCGTCGCCGCGCAGGAGGGTCAGCGCCTCGACGGGGTCGATGCCCCGGCTGACCAGTGCCACGCAGTCGCGGTAGGTGGGGAACAGCCAGTCGGTCGGACGCAGGGCGAGCGCGGCGCCCACCTGGCACGCCTCCTGGCCGAGGCTGGAGGGGTGCACCGCGAGCCGGCCCTGCCGGGCGAGCGCGGTCGCCTGTTCGTCGAAGCGGCGGCCCAGGACCATTTTCCGGTACGCGGCGAGCAGCAGCGCGGACTCCGGCAGCTCGTATTCACCGGATTCGCCTTTTCCATTCCATGGGAAAAAGCGCACCGGAACTTGGGAAGGGAGCCATTGCGAAGGCGAAAGCGAGGGGGAAGACGAAGAATCTGCCCGTTCCGCCACTGCTTCAAGCGTCGATTTCTCGCCCAATTCCCTGCCGTCCTCTCCGTCCGGACGCGGATGCGCCCCAGGTTCCCCACCAGGGCTAACACAGCCTCACCTGCCCATCCGAGAAGGGGAGATGAAGCGGAACTGAACACTCCACAGTTGTGTGCCGGCTCACAAGGGTGAACAGAACGTCAACCGACCGTTGGTGTAACGGTAATTCCCGGGTCGCCCGTGCTTTGCACTGCTCCGGTTGCAATTGATCCGCGAAGCACGGCCCTGCGGAAGGCAATGGAATGTCCCCCGTACGCCCCCAAGTACGCCCGGGAAATCGTCACTACACACTCGTCTGCTCCTCCTGCGGTACCCGCTACGAGGACGACGGTCTGATGCTCGACTGCCCCCGACCGCACGACCCGGCGTTCCTGCGCACCGAGTACACCGCCCCCACCGGGTACGACGGATACGCCAGGTACGACGGGCACGACGACACCGCCCGATGTACCGGCACCGGGCTCTTCCGCCACGCCCGGCTCCTGCCTGTGACGCGGACCTTCCCGGACATCCCCGGCCCGGTCGTCCACCGGGCCGACCGGCTCGGCCGGCGCATCGGCCTGGACAACCTGTGGGTCGCCTTCAACGGGTACTGGCCGGAACGCGGGGCTCAGCTGCCGACCTGCACGTTCAAGGACCTTGAGGCGTACACCGTGCTCGGCCGGCTGCCCGCCGACCCGCCCGTCCTGGTGATCCCCTCGGCGGGCAACACCGCCGCCGCCTTCGCCTGGGCCGCGACCCGCTATCAAGTGCCCTGCCTGATCGTCGTACCCGCCCCGGCTCTGGCGGGCATGCGCTTTCCCGGCCCGCTCGACCCCTGCGTACGCATCGTCGTCCTCGACGGCGGCGCCACCTACAGCGACACCATCGCCTGCGCGGACCTGCTGTCCCGCCTCCCCGGTCACCAGGCGGAGGGCGGCTGCCGGAACGTCGGGCGGCGCGACGGCCTGGGCACCGTGATGCTGGCGGCGGCCGAGACGCTCGGGCGCCTTCCGCAGACGTACGTACAGGCGGTCGGCAGCGGTACGGGAGCCATCGGGGCCCATGAGGCGGCGCGGCGGGTCCGGATCGGTGACGAGCCGCTGCCGCGCCTGATGATGTGTCAGAACGCGCCGTTCACGCCGCTGTTCGAGGCCTGGCGGTCCGGCGGCCCGGCTCCGGCCGACCGCGAGCACGAGCCGCTGGCCCGTGAACTCACCAACCGGCGCCCGCCGTTCACCGTCCACGGCGGGGTGCGTGACGTGCTCACCGAGAGCGGCGGCGACGTCCTGCGCGCCGACAACGTTGCCGCACTCGCCGCGATGGACCTGTTCGCGGAGACCCAGGGCGTCGACATCGAACCGGGCGCGGGAGTCGCACTCGCCGCCCTCGCCGACGCGGCACGCGACGGGCGCGTCGACCGCGACGAGCTGGTCCTTCTCAACATCACGGGCGGCGGCCGGGCCCGCCAGGCCCGCGACCTCCGGCTGATCCCCGCCGAGCCCTGGCTGCGCGTCTCCTGGCCCGGCGTCGGCGACGGCCCGCGCACGGTCGCCGAGCAGGTCGGACGGCAACTGACGTACGCCTCCGCCGCCCCCTCCGCCACCGCTGCGGGAGCGGCCCGTTGAGGCCTCACCGTCCGCGCCCGGGTTGCCCGTTGACGGCCCACCGCCCGCGCCCGGGCGGCGCGTCGCGACCCGGCCGGGCGAGCAGCCCGCTGTCACTCCCCCACACCCCCACCACGCCCAACCACCCCACCGGAGCCCGCCGATGACCGTAAGCCGTGGCCTGGAGCCGTCCGCCGCCCAGCGCTCGATGTGGTTCGGCCAGGGGCTGGACGGGGCCGGTGCCGCCTACAACGTGGGCGAGTACACCGAGATCCACGGGCCTGTCGAGCCGGAGCTGTTCCGGGCGGCCGTACGGCTGGTGGTGGACGCGACCGAGACGCTGCGGTCCCGGTTCGCGGCGGACGACGACGGTGTACGTCTGGTGCTGGACGCCGATCCGGAGTGGACGATGCCCGTCGTCGAGGCGGCGGGGTCCGGGGCCGCACGGGAGTGGATGGCGGACGACTTCGCCACGCCTTTCGACCTCGACCGGGGCCCGCTGTTCCGGTACGCGCTGCTGCGCCTCGCGGACGACCACTGGATCTGGTACCAGGCCTACCATCACATCGCCGTCGACGGTTTCAGCTGTTCCCTGATCGCCCGGCGGGTGGCCGACGCGTACACCGCGCTCGCCTCAGGTACCCCATACACCCCACCGCCTGCTCCTCTCGCCCCACTGCTCGCCGCCGACGAGGCCTACCGAGCCGACGACCGGTACGAACGGGATCGCGCCCACTGGACGAGTGCCCTCGCCGACCGGCCCGACCCGGTGAGCCTGTCCGCCCGTCCGCCACGGGTTGGCGACCGCTTCGTGCGATGCACGGGCCATCTGCCCGAGCCCGCCGGGGACTTGGTCCACTCGGCCGCCGAACTCGCCGGCAGCCGCTGGTCCCGCGTGGTTCTCGCGGCGACCGCCGCCTATCTGCACCGGCTCACGGGCGCGGGTGACATCGTCCTCGGCCTCGCGGTCACCGCCCGGGAGGGCGAGACGGAACTCGCGACGCCGGGCATGGCGTCCAACGTGCTCCCGCTGCGTCTGGCTGTACGTTCGGACACCCCGGCCATCGACCTCGTACGGAAAACGGCCCGCGCCACCCGCGATCTGCTGGCACACCAGCGCCACCGGGGCGAGGAGCTGCGCCGCGAGGTGAACTGGCCGCAGGACGGCCCCCGTTACTTCGGCCCTGTCGTCAACATCATGGCTTTCGGGCCGGAGTTGCGCTTCGCCGGAAACCCGACCACTCGCCACAACCTGTCCACGGGCCCGGTCGAGGATCTCGCGGTCAACGTGTACGACCGCGCGGACGGCCAGGGCATACGGGTCGACCTCGACGCAAGTCCCGAGCACTACCCCGATGCCGAACTCACCGCCCACCACCGGCGTTTCCTCCACTTCGTCGAGCGGTTCGCGGCGGCGGTCACGGAGTCCGACACGGTGGTGGGGCGGGTGGCGCTGACGCTCCCCGGCGAGGAGGCGCGGCTCGACGGTCCGGTCCCCGCTCCCTTCGCCCACGGCGACGACAGCGTTCCCGGAGTCTTCGCGGCCCGCGTGGCGGCCGACCCCGACGGTATCGCCGTCGTCCACCGCGAGCAGTCGATCACCGGGCGCGAGCTGAACACCCGCGCCAACCGGCTCGCCCACCGGCTGCTCCGGCTCGGCGTCCGGCCCGAGGACCGGGTCGCGGTCCTGATGCGCCGCTCCGACGAGCTGATCGTGGCGCTGCTGGCCGTCCTCAAGACGGGCGGCGCGTACGTCGGCCTCGATCCGCGTGCCCCGGCCGCCCGTACCCGACGGATCCTCGCGGAGACCGGCGCGGCGGTACTTCTCACGGACGGGGACGGGGACGGGGACGAAGGCGGGGACGGGGACAGGGACTACGGCCTCCGCGTTGTCACCTGTACCGACCCTTCGCTCGGCACCGAGCCGGACACCGACCCCGAAGTCCCTCTGCACCCCGGCCAGTTGGCCTACGTGAGCTTCACGTCCGGGTCGACCGGTACGCCCAAGGGCGTCGCCGTCACGCACCGGGACGTAGTCGCGCTGGCGGCCGACTCGGCATTCGGGGGCGGCGCGCACGCTCAGGTGCTCGTGCATTCGCCGACCGCGTTCGACGCCTCCACGTACGAGATGTGGGTGCCGTTGCTGGGCGGGGGCACCGCCGTGGTCGCCGGGGCGGACGAGGAAGTGGACGCCACCGGTGTCACCCGGCTGACGGCCCGGCATGGGCTGACGGCGCTGTGGATGACCGCCGGGCTGTTCCGACTCGCCGCCGAGCAGGACCCGGGCTGCTTCGCCGGGCTGCGGCAGGTGTGGGCGGGCGGCGAGGCCGTACCCGCGTCCGCCGTCCGCCGGGTCCTGGCGGCGTGCCCCGGTCTGACGGTCACCAACGGCTACGGCCCGACCGAGACGACCACCTTCGCGACCTGCCGTCCCTGTGCGGACGGCGCCGAGGTGCCCGACGCGCTGCCTATCGGGCGCCCGCTCGACGGCATGCGCGCCTATGTGCTGGACAGCGCCTTGCGCCCTGCTCCGGCGGGTGTGGTCGGCGAGTTGTACGTAGCCGGGCCCGGTGTGGCGCGCGGCTACCTCGGCCGGCCCGACGCGACCGCCGAACGTTTCGCAGCCGATCCGTACGGCCCGCCGGGCGCCCGTATGTACCGCACCGGTGACCGCGTGCGCCTGGACGGGAACGGCGAGCTGGAGTTCCACGGACGGGCCGACGGCCAGGTCAAGCTGCGTGGCTTCCGCGTCGAACCCGGCGAGATCGAGACCGCCCTCGCCGCCCATCCGCAGGTCGCGCAGGCTGTCGTCCTCGTGCGTGAGGACCGCCCCGGCGACCGTCGTCTGGTCGCCTATGCGGTGCCCGCCGGACCGCCGGCACCCGACCCGGAGGCCCTGCGCGACCACCTCGCCGAACACCTGCCCGCCTATCTGGTC
The DNA here is from genome assembly GCF_053593675.1 of Streptomyces sp. NPDC002156. Lineage (NCBI taxonomy): Bacteria > Bacillati > Actinomycetota > Actinomycetes > Kitasatosporales > Streptomycetaceae > Streptomyces > Streptomyces sp. NPDC002156. Next base: position 32,554 of record NZ_JBSFDA010000044.1, read on the forward strand.
CCCGCCGCCGTCGTGACACTGGACCGGCTGCCGCTGACCGCCAACGGCAAACTGGACCGCGCCGCCCTGCCGGTTCCGTCGGTGGAGGCCGGGAGCGGCGGCACTCGGGCCGCGCGGACCCCGCAGGAGGAGGCCCTCTGTGATCTCTTCGCGGACGCCCTTGGGCTGCCCACCGTCGATCCGTACGACAGCTTCTTCGCGCTCGGCGGCCACTCGCTGCTCGCGCTGCGTCTGATCGGCCGGATCCGCGACACGCTGAGTGTCGAGCTGTCCTTGCGCGAACTGTTCGGGGCACCGACTCCGGCCGCCCTCGCAGGGCTGCTCGTCGGCACGGGTTCAGTCGTACGGCCCACCTCCCGGCCCGTACCGGGTGCCGTCCCCGACGAGGCTCCGCTGTCGTCCGCCCAGCGGCGGCTGTGGTTCCTCGACCGGCTGGAGGAGTCCGGCGCGGCCTACCACATTCCGCTGGCCGTACGGTTCACGGGCGCCCTCGACCAGGATGCCCTGCGCCTTGCGCTTGCCGATCTGGTCGCGCGGCACGAGATCCTGCGCACCGTCTATCCGGACGCCGACGGCACCCCGCGCCAGCGGCTGCTGGCCCCAGTGACGGCCAGGCCCCAGCTGCACATCGAACGGGCCACGGAGGCCGAACTGCCTGACCGGCTGGCCGAGTTGGCGAGGCTGGAGTTCCAGCTGACGGAGGACGTCCCTCTCCGCGCCCACCTCATCGCCCTGGGCCCCGAGGACCACGTCCTGCTGCTGGTGCTGCACCACATCGCGGCAGATGGCTGGTCCCTCGATCCCCTCACCCGCGATCTGGCCACCGCCTACCGGTCCAGGTTGGAGAACCGGGTTCCCGCTTGGGGTGAACTGCCGGTGCAGTACGCCGACTTCGCCGTCTGGCAGGGCGAGCAGCTCGGCCGACGCGACCTGATGGAATCTCACCTCGCCCACTGGACACAGGCGTTGGCCGGGCTCCCCGACGAACTCCCCCTGCCCGCCGACCGTCCCCGCCCGGCCCGCGCCACGCACCGGGGCGGCGACATCCCGGTCCGGCTGGACGCGACGCTCCACCGGCGGCTGCGCACACTGGCCGCGGACACCGGGACCACGCCGTTCATGGTCGTCCAGGCCTCTCTCGCCGCCCTGTTGACCCGGCTCGGCGCGGGGACCGACATCCCCCTCGGCACCCCGGTCGCGGGCCGCGCCGACGAGGCGCTGGACGATCTGGTCGGCTGTTTCCTGAACACCCTGGTCCTGCGCACCGACACCTCCGGCGCCCCTACTTTCCGCGAGCTGCTTGACCGGGTACGGGAGACCGACCTCGCGGCCTACGCCCACCAGGATCTGCCGTTCGAGCAGCTGGTCGAGGCCCTCAACCCGCCCCGCTCACCTGCCCGGCACCCGCTGTTCCAGGTCATGCTCGCCTTCCGGCCAGGCGCCGAACCGCACCTCGACCTGCCCGGCCTCACGGCCCGGACGCTCCCCGTCGAGACCGGCGCGACGAAGATCGACCTCACCTTCAACCTCGGCGAACGGCTGGCCTCCGACGGCTCACCGGCCGGTATCGAGGGCATCCTCCAGTACAGCGCCGACCTCTTCGACCGGCGTACGGCCGAGGAACTCGCCGCCCGGCTGGAACGACTGCTGCGAGCCGCCCTGGCCGATCCCGACCGCCCCGTCGGTACGCTCGACATCCTCGGCCCGGAGGAACGTCGGCGCCTTCTCGTCGAGTTCAACGACACCGCGCGGGACGTGCCGGAGACGCCCTTCCACCGGATGTTCGAGGCGCGGGCGGTCGAGACACCGGACGCGGTGGCCGTGACAGATGCGCACACGAACTTGACGTACCGTCAACTCGACGTGCGTGCCGACAGGTTGGCGCAAGCCCTGGTTTCGGTCGGTGCCGGACCCGGCCGTGTCGTCGCCTTCTCGCTGCCCCGGTCCGTCGATCTCGCGGTGGCGGTGCTGGCCGTCCTCAAGGCGGGCGCGGCCTATCTGCCGCTCGACCCGGAGCATCCGGCCGAGCGGACCGCCTATCTGCTGTCCGACGCCGGCCCGGTGTGCGTCATCTCCAGGAAGCCCGTGCCCGTCGACTGCCCGGTCGTGAGCCCCGACGCGGGGGCCCCCGGCACCCCCCTGAACGCCGTCCGCCCCGCCGACCCGGCCTACCTGATCTACACCTCCGGCACCACCGGGCGCCCCAAGGGTGTCGTCGTCGAGCACCGCAACCTCACGACCTACGTGGCCCGTTGTGTGTCGGCGTACCCGAGTCTGCGCGGTGCCTCGCTGCTGCACGCCACGATGTCCTTCGACGCCACGGTCACCACCCTGCACGGGGCGCTCGCCGCGGGCGGCCGGGTGCACATCGCCGCCGTCCACGAGGCGGGCGCAGAACCCCTGCCCGGCGGCTACACGTTCCTCAAAGCCACGCCCAGCCATCTCGCCCTGCTGCCCGCCCTGCCGTACGACATCTCGCCCACCGAGGAGTTCATGCTGGGCGGCGAGGCCCTGGTCGGGGAAGCCCTGCGCGCCTGGCGCCGCGACCATCCCGACGTCCGGCTGATCAACCACTACGGCCCGACCGAGCTGACCGTCGGCTGCACCGACCACCGCATCGAACCCGGCGACGACCTGCCGTCCGGCCCGGTGCCCATCGGGCGTCCCATGTGGAACACCCGCGCCTACGTCCTGGACGCCTGGCTGAACCCCGTCCCGGCGGGTGTCGAGGGCGAGTTGTACGTTGCCGGCGACCAGGTGGCCCGGGGTTACTGGAACCGGCCCGGGCTGACCGCCGAACGGTTCGTCGCCGACCTGTACGGGCCGCCGGGTGCCCGGATGTACCGCACCGGTGATCTGGCAGTACGCCGGACCGACGGCGTCCTGGAGCTGCGAGGGCGGGCGGACGGCCAGTTGAAGATCCGGGGGCTGCGGATCGAGCCCGGCGAGATCGAGGGGGTGCTCACCGCGCACGGTGCCGTGGGCCAGGCCGCGGTGGTGGTCCGCGAGGACCGGCCCGGCGTACGACGGCTTGTCGGCTATCTCGTGGGCTCGGGCGAGGTCGACGGGGTCGGCGTACGGGCGCATGCGTCACGGCAGTTGCCCGACCACATGGTCCCGGAGGCCTTCGTGGTGCTGGACGCCCTGCCGATGACGCCCAACGGCAAGCTGGACCGGGCCGCGCTGCCCACGCCCGAGGTCACGGCGGTCGACGGGACACGTGCTCCCCGTACGCCTCAAGAGGAGATCCTGCGCGGGTTGTTCGCCGAGATCCTCAGCCGGGATCCGCACAGTGTGGGCGTGGACGACGGCTTCTTCGACCTCGGCGGCGACAGCATCGCCTCCATCCATCTCGTCAGCCGTGCCCTCGCGGCCGGACTGCGGCTCACCCCGCGCGATGTGTTCGAGCAGCGAACGGTCGCCGGGCTCGCGGCGGTGGCCTCGGCGCGCCCGGCCCCGGCGCAGGGGGCCGCCCAGGAACCGGCGGTCGGCGAACTACAGCTCACCCCGGCCATGCACCGGCTGCGTGAACGCGGTGGCCCCGTCGGCTCGTTCAGCCAGTCGGCGCTCCTCGTCACGCCTGCCGGCGCCGACGAGAAGCGTCTGGTGGGCGCCCTCCAGGCCGTACTCGACTGTCACGACGTGCTCAGGATGCGGGTGGCGACCGCCAGCGACTGGGCCGCGCACATCCCGCCGCCCGGGAGCGTGGACGCGGCCGGAATGCTGGAGCGGATCGCGGTGCCGGACGGGGATTTCGGGGCGGTGATCGAGGTTCCGGTGTCTCAACTGAGGCCGAGTGAGGGCGAGTTGGTTAATGCGGTCTGGTACGACGCCGGAGTCGATCGCCCCGGGCGGCTGTTGCTGACGGTTCATCATCTGGCCGTGGACGGCGTGTCCTGGGGCATCCTGCGCTCTGATCTGGCCGCTGCCTGGCGTGAGGAGGAACTGCCGTCGTCCGGCACGCCGTTCAGGCACTGGGCCCGGCTGCTGGAGCGCGAGGCCGACGCACGGAGCGGTGAACTGGACGTCTGGAGGGGGCTGTTGGACGCGGATGACCCGGTGCTGGGTGCCCGCCGTCCCGACCCGGAGCGCGATGTCGTCGGTGCGATGCGTCACCTCACCCGCACCCTCCCGGCCGAACAGACCGCCGACCTGCTCACGACGGTCCCTGCCGCCTTCCACGCGGGCCCCGACGACGTGCTGCTCGCCGCCCTCGCGCTCGCCTTCGCGCGGTGGCGGCATCATCCGGCGCTGTTGCTGGACGTCGAGCGGCACGGACGCGAGGAGCTGGCTGAGGGCGTCGATCTTTCGCGGACCGTGGGCTGGTTCACCAGTGTCGTCCCGGCGCGGCTCGACCTCACCGGGCTCGACCTGGCGGACTCCGCGCAGGTCCTCCGGAGTGTCAAGGAGCAGCTGCGCACCGTACCCGATCACGGCATCGGTCACGGTCTGCTACGCCACCTCAACCCGGTGACCGGACCGGCTCTGGCCGCGCTTCCGGCCCCGCAGGTCGGCTTCAACTACCTGGGCCGCATGCCGGTTGTCAACGGAGCGTCGGCCGACTGGTCGGTGGCTCCCGAGGCGCTTCCCGGCGCGCTGGCCCTCGGTGCCGCCCACGATCCCGACCTGCCTGTCGCCCACGGTCTGGAGATCACCGCCGTGACCACCGACGAAGGGCTGCGGGCCACCTGGTCCTGGGCGCCCGGAATCTGGTCGGAGGACGACGTGAGCGTCCTCGCCGGGCTGTGGTGCGACGCCCTGGCCGCCCTGACCCACGCCACCTCGGAGGGCGGACGGACCCCGTCCGACCTGCCGTTGGTGTCGCTGTCCCAAGCAGAGATCGCCGAACTCGAAGCCGAGTTCGGAAGCGAGTGGAGGTAACCCACGGTGACTCGGTCCGGAATCTCCGACATCCTGCCCCTGTCCCCGCTGCAGGAGGGGCTGCTCTTCCACGCGCTGTACGACGACGACCGCAGCCCCGACGTGTACGCCGCCCAGCAGGTCCTGGAGCTGACGGGCAAGGTCGACCCCGCCGCCGTACGGGCCGCCGGGCAGGCCCTGCTCGACCGGCACCCGAACCTGCGTGCCTGCTTCCGCCGCAGGGAGTCCGGGCAACCGTTCCAGATCGTGCCCATGGACGTCGAACTCCCCTGGTCGGAGGCTGACTTGTCGGCGTACGACGAGCAGGACGGTCAGGAGGATCGGGAGGGTCAGGACGGTCGGGAAGCGGCGTGGCAGCGGCTGCTCGACGAGGAGCGCATCCGCCGCTTCGACCTCGCCAAGCCGCCGCTCCTGCGCCAGCTGCTCGTCCGGTGGGCCCCCGACCGCTACCGGTTGGTGATCACCAACCATCACATCCTGCTCGACGGCTGGTCCAAGCAGCTGCTCGTCCGTGAGTTCAGCGCACTGTTCGCGGGCGAGCACCCCACCGCGCTCCCGATCGTGCCGCCGTACCGCGACTACCTGGCCTGGCTGGCCCGCCAGGACCGCACCGCCGCCGAACGCGCCTGGCAGGACGTCCTGTCCGGGGTCACCGGGCCCACCCTCCTGGCCCCGGCCGCCCCCGCCACGCCCACCCTCCCCCACGAACTCGTCGTGGAACTCCCCGATGAGCTGACCACCCGCGCCGAAACCACGGCACGCTCGCTCGGTGTCACCCTCAACACCCTTGTCCAGGGCGCCTGGGGCCTGCTGCTGGGCCGACTGACCGGACGCGACGACGCCGTCTTCGGCCAGACCGTCACGGTGCGTCCGCCGGAGCTGCCGAACGTTGCGTCGATGGTCGGCTTCTGCATCAACACGGTGCCCACGTACGTCCGTTGGAGCGAGGACGACACCGTCGCCGACTTCCTCACCGGCGTCAGGGGCCGGCAGGCGGACCTGCTGCCGCACCAGTGTCTCGGCCTCGCGGACATCCGGCGCGCCACCGGCACAGGAGACCTCTTCGACACCCTGCTGGCGTTCGAGAACTACCCCGCGACCGCCGCGAAGGGCGCGTCCCAGGTCACCCGGCTCACCGCCCGGGACGCCACCCACTACCCGCTGACCCTCTCCGTCCTGCCCGGCCGCCGCCTGGCCCTGCGCCTCTCCTACCGGCCCGACCTGTACGACGAGACGGGCGCCCGCGCCCTGTTGGACCGATTCGCCGAGGTGCTGGCCCACCTCGCTGCTGACCCGACGCGCCCCGTCCGCGAGGTGGAGGCGCTGCTGCCGGGCGAGCGAGAGCGTCTCCTGAACCGGACGGAGAGCTCGGAGGCACCGGGCGTCACCCTCCCCGAGCTGTTCGTCCGACAAGCCGCCCGCACCCCGGACGCCACGGCCGTCGTGCACGACGGCACCCGTCTCACCTACGCGGAACTGGACGAGCGGTCCAACCGCCTGGCTCACCTGCTCGCCGAACGGGGCGCGGGCCCCGAGCAGTTGGTGGCCCTGGCCCTGCCGCGCACACCCGATCTGGTGGTGGCCGTACTGGCCGTGCTGAAGACCGGCGCCGCGTACGTTCCGATGGACCCGGAGTACCCGGCGGAGCGACTGGCGTACATGCTGGCCGACGCGGATCCGGTGCTGTTGCTGGCAGCGGACACGGACACGGACGGCCTGTCGGTCGCGGGAACGCAAGCCGGTGAGATCCCCGTGGTCACGGTGGCCGAGTCACTCAACCAGCCTTCCACAGCACCGCAGTTGACGCCCCCGGCCCCCGGCAACACGGCCTACGTGATCTATACATCGGGCTCCACCGGCCGCCCCAAGGGTGTCTCGGTGCCGCACTCCAACGTCGTCCGGCTCTTCGAGTCCACCCGGCACTGGTTCGACTTCGGGCAGGACGACGTGTGGGCGCTGTTCCACTCGTACGCCTTCGACTTCTCGGTGTGGGAACTGTGGGGCGCGTTGCTGCACGGCGGCACGCTCGTGGTCGTGCCGTTCGCGGTGAGCCGTGAGCCGGAGGAGTTCCTGCGGCTGCTCGTCCGGGAGCGCGTCACCGTGCTGAACCAGACGCCGTCGGCCTTCGGCGAACTGCTGCGCGCGGATGCCGCCCTGCCCGAGGTGGGGCGTGAACTCGCCCTGCGCTATGTGGTGTTCGGCGGTGAGGCACTCGACTTCGCCCGGGTCGCCGAGTGGTACACCCGGCACCCGCAGGACGCGCCCGCGCTGGTCAACATGTACGGCATCACCGAGACGACGGTCCATGTCACCGGTCTGCCGCTGACCGAGGGCGTGGTGCGTTCGGGGCAGGGCTCGATCGGGCTCGCGATCCCGGACCTCCGCGCGTACGTCCTGGACGCCGGGCTGCGGCTCGTACCGCCGGGTGTCACCGGGGAGTTGTACGTCGCCGGAGCCGGTCTCGCCCGTGGGTATCTGGGCCGGCCGGGGCTGACGTCCGGGCGGTTCGTGGCCGATCCGTTCGGGGGGCCCGGTGAGCGCATGTACCGCACGGGTGACCTGGCGTGCCGGTCGGCGGAGGGTGAGCTGGAGTACGCGGGGCGGGCCGACGACCAGGTCAAGATCCGTGGCTTTCGTATCGAACTCGGCGAGGTGGAGGCGGCGTTGGCCGGCCATCCCGAGGTCGCGCAGGCGGTCGTCCTCGAACGGGACGGGCGGCTGGTCGCTTACGTCGTGGGCCGGGCAGATCCCGACGCGGAGGCGGAGGCGGTGGCGGTGGCGGTGGGCCGGGTTCTCGACCCCGACGACCTGCGCCGCCACGCGGGTCGCACGCTCCCCGAGCACATGGTCCCCGCTGCCGTGGTGGTCCTGGACCGGCTGCCGCTGACCGCGAACGGCAAGCTGGACCGGGCCGCCCTGCCCGAGCCGGTGACGTCGTCCGGTGCGGGCCGTGCCCCGCGTACCCCGCAGGAGGAGATCCTCTGCGGCCTGTTCGCCGATGTTCTCGGCGTGGCGGTACACCAAGTCGGCGCGGACGACGGGTTCTTCGACCTCGGCGGCGACTCCCTGCTCGCGATGCGGCTGACCGACCGGATCAGGGGCGCGCTCGGCACCACGCTGCCCGTCCGCGCGGTCTTCGAGGCGCTGACGGCCGCCGGGCTGGCCGAGCGGCTCAACGCCGAGGGCACCGTACGACGTCCCGAACTCGCCCCGTACGAACGGGGACACGCCCCGATTCCGCTGTCGTACGCCCAGCAGCGTCTGTGGTTCATGAGCCGCCTCGACGGAGGCAACACCACGTACACGGTCCCCTGGGCGCTGCGCCTCACCGGTTCTCTCGACCGGCCGGCGCTCCAGGCGGCCCTCGCCGACCTCGTGGCCCGCCACGAGCCGCTGCGCACCCTCTACCCCGACTTCATGGGCACCCCGTACCAGCGCGTCCTCGCCCCGGAGGCGGGCCGACCGGACCTCACAATCGCGGCGACCACCGAGGCCGAACTCCCGGCGCTGCTCACCGCCGCCGCCAGGCACCGCTTCGACCTGTCGTCCGAACTCCCACTGCACGCCACCCTGTACGCGCTCGACTCCGACACTCATGTCCTGCTGCTGCTCGCCCACCACATCGCCGTCGACGGCTGGTCCATGGCACCGCTGATGCGCGACCTGGAAACGGCGTACGCGGCGCGGAGCACCGGAGGCAGCCCGGAGCGGCATCAACTGCCGGTCCAGTACGCCGATTTCGCGCTGTGGCAGCGCGATCTGCTGGGCGCGGCCGCGGAGCCCGACAGCTTGATGAGCCGTCACATCGCCTACTGGCGGGATGCGTTGGCGGGCGCTCCCGACGAGCTGCCTCTCCCGGCCGACCGTCCGAGGCCCGCCGAACCCAGCGGCGACGGCGACCGGGCCGCCCTCACCATCGACGCGGAGCTGCACGCGGGCCTGGCCGACCTTGCCGCCGACTCCAAGGTCACCCTCTTCATGGTGCTTCAGGCGGGGCTCGCCGCCCTGCTGACCCGGCTCGGCTCCGGCACCGACATCACCCTGGGCACGCCGGTCGCCGGACGCCCCGACGGCAGGCTGGACGACCTGGTCGGCTTCTTCGTCAACAGTCTCACCCTGCGCACCGACACCTCGGGCAATCCCACGTTCCGTGAACTGCTGGACCGCGTCCGGGAGTTCGACCTCGCCGCCTACGCCCACCAGGACGTGCCGTTCGACCTCCTCGTGGACGCGCTCAGCCCGGAACGCACCCTCGCCCGCCACCCCCTGTTCCAGGTCGTGATCGCCTTCACCGGCCACTCCGCGCATCCCGGTCTCTCCCTGCCCGGCCTGGGCGTGACCCGCGAGGCCGTGGAGACCGGCGCCGCCCGCTTCGACCTCTCCCTCTATCTGAGCGAGCGTCGCGAAGCCGACGGCAGCCCGGCGGGCATCGACGGCATCGCCGAGTACAGCACCGACCTGTTCGACGCGGCCACGGCCGAGCGCTTCACACGCGTACTGGTACGCCTGCTGACCGCCGTCGCCGCCGACCCCGGCCTGCGCATCGAGGACGTGGACCTCCTCGAGGAGGACACGCTCTTCCGGGCGCCGGTCCGGAGGGCGCTGCCGGAGACCGAGGCCACGCCAACCGCCGCCGACCAGGAGCCTTCGTCCCCCGCCGAGCGCATCCTCGCCTCGCTCTTCCGCGAACTGCTCAACCTGCCTCAAGTCCCGCTCGACGAGGACTTCTTCGCCCTCGGCGGCGACAGCATCTCCTCGATCCGGCTGGTGAGCAGGGCGGCCGAGGCCGGGGTCGTGATCAGCGCCCGGGACGTCTTCAAGCACCAGACGGTGAAGGAGCTGGCGGCGGTGGCGCGCGGCCCGGTCGGCGGTGCGCCTGTCGATGGTGGGGGCGCTGCCGTCGCCGGTGGGGGCGCGGCCCTCGTACACACGCCCGGCGACGGAACGGGCCCGGTCCCGCTCACCCCCGTCATGCGGTGGCTGCTCGAACGCGGCGGCCCGATCGACCGCTTCAGCCAGTCCGTCCTGCTGACGGTCCCGCCGACGGTCGACCTGGCCCGGCTGACCGACGCACTGCAGGCTCTCCTCGACCACCACGACATGCTGCGGGCGCGGCTCGACACCGGTCCCGCGTCAACGGCCGGTCCGATGCTCGACGTACGCCCGGTCGGGACCGTCCGCGCCGCCGATCTCCTCCAGGACCGAGACGTCTCCGCCCCCGACGACCTCCGCGCGGCCGTGGCCGAGGAGTTCGACCGGGTCGTGGGTCTGCTCGATCCGGCGGCCGGGGCGATGGTCCGGGCCGTGTGGTTCGACGCCGGTCCGGAGCGGCCGGGACGGCTGCTGCTGGTCGTCCATCACCTGGCCGTGGACGGGGTGTCCTGGCGGATCCTCGTACCCGACCTGGAGGCCGCGTGGACGGCGGTATCGGCCGGGCGGCAGCCCGAACTGCCCGCTGTCGGCACGTCGTTCCGTCGGTGGGCCCTGGTGCTGGGCGAGGAGGCGCGTACGCCGTCGCGGGTCGCCGAGGCCGAGTTGTGGCACGGCGTCGCGGATGCCCCGCGCATCCCACTGGGCGCGCGCCCGCTCGACCCCGACCGGGACACCACCGCCACGACCCGCTCGCTGCGGCTGACACTGCCGCCCGAGACGACCGGCGCCCTGCTCACCACCGTCCCGGCCGCCTTCCACGCCGGTGTCCAGGATGTCCTGCTGACCGGTCTCGCGCTGGCCGTCGCCGACCGCCAGGGCTCCCCGCACGTCGTCCTCGACGTCGAGGGACACGGCCGCGAGGAGCTGGCGCCCGGGCTCGAACTGTCGCGCACGGTGGGCTGGTTCACCTCCCTCTACCCGGTCCACCTGGACCTGACGGGCGTGGACGTGGCCGACGCGCTGGCCGCCGGACCCGCCGCCGATCTGGCCGCTGCCCGCGTCGCCGAGCGTCTGCGTGAACTGCCCGACCACGGCGCGGGTTTCGGCCTGTTGCGTCACCTCAACCCGGACACGGCCGCCGAGTTGGCGAAGGCGCCCGTCCCGACCGTCGGCTTCAACTACCTCGGCCGGTTCACGGCCCCCGCCACCACCGCCGGCGAGCTGTGGTCCTTCGCCCCCGAGTCGTCGGCGCTCGGCACCGGTGCCGACCCCGGTCTCGCCGCCGCCCATGTCCTCGACGTCAACGCGGTCGTCCGCGACACCGGCACCGGACCGCACCTCCAGGCCGACTGGTCGTGGCCCGACGGCGTACTGACCGAACCGGAGGTACGGGCACTGGCCGAGTCCTGGTTCACCGCGCTCACCGCACTCGCCACCCGGGCCGACCACAGCTCCGGCATGCCGCTGGCGGGCCTGGACCAGGACGAACTCGACGAGCTGGCTTCGGGCCTCGACGGCTGACCACCCCCACGAGACAGCGAGACACAAGACAGCAGGACGAGACGAGACGACATGACTCACCCCGCGACACCGAGGCCCGCCCTGGCCGACGTACTCCCCCTCACCCCGCTCCAGGAGGGCCTGCTCTTCCACGCCCTGTACGAGCATGAGCGGAACGCCCCCGATGTGTACGTCGTCCAACTGGTCTTCGAACTCGAAGGCTCGGTGGACCCCGAACGTCTCCGCGCCGCCGCGCAGGCCCTGCTGGACCGCCACCCGAACCTTCGGGCGGCCTTCCGGCGGCGCCGGGGCGGACAGCCGGTGCAGGTCGTCCCGCACCGGGCGACGCTCCCGTGGGCGGAAGCCGATCTGACCGGGCCGGGGACCGACGCCGAGAAGGCGTGGGAGGCCCTGCTGGACGAGGACAGGCAGCACGGGTTCGACCCCGCCACCCCTCCCCTCCTCCGCTGCACCCTCGTCCGCACCGCGGCCGACCGTCACCGGCTGCTCGTCACCCACCACCACATCCTGCTCGACGGCTGGTCGGTGTCCGTGCTCCTGCGGGAGTTGCTCGCCCTGTACGCCGCCGACGACGACCCGGCGGCCCTCGCGCCCGTCCCGCCGTACCGCACCTTCATCCAGTGGCTGGAGCGCCGGGACCGTACAGCCGCCGAGGAGGCCTGGCGGGAGGCGCTGGCCGACGTGACGGAGCCGACCCGGCTTGCCCCGGACACCCCGGCGACCGCCGTCTCGGACACCGGCGACCTGGCGCAGGCGCGGACGGAGCTGTCGGCGGAGACGGGGGCCGCCCTCACGGCACGCGCCCGGAGCCTCGGTGTCACCGTGAACACCCTTGTCCAGTCCGCGTGGGCGATCCTCCTGGGCCGGCTGACCGGTCGCGACGACGTCGTCTTCGGCACCACCGTCTCCGGCCGCCCGCCCGAACTGCCGGGCGTCGAGTCCATGGTCGGCCTGTTCATCAACACCGTCCCGACCCGGGTCCGGCTGCGCCCTGCGGACCCACTTGGCCAGCTGCTTCGCGAGGTGCGGGACACGTACGTCCACCTCCTCGACCACCATCACCTGGGCCTGGCCGACATCCAACGGGCGGTCGGTGTACCGGAGTTGTTCGACACTCTGCTGGTCTTCGAGAACTATCCGGTGGACCCGGAGGCGAAGGGTGAGGGTGGCGAGGAGGCAAGTGGCGGACTCCGCGTCGTCGGCTCCAGCGGGCGCGACGCGACCCACTACCCGGTGACCCTCGTCGCCCTCCCCGGAGTCCGGCCCCGCTTCCGACTGGCCTACCGCCCCGGGCTGTTCGACGCCGAATGGGCCGACGCCACGCTCGCCCGTCTGGTGCGGATCCTGGAGGCCATCGCCGCCGACCCGGACCTCCCGCAGGGCCGCATCGGCATCCTGGCCCCCGGCGAACTCCCCCAGCAGGCCCAGCTCCCGTCGGCCGCGTCCCAGACCCTCCCCGGCCTCTGGTCGGCCCAGGTCGCGGCCACCCCGGACGCGGACGCCGTGCTCGACCGGGGCGCCCTGCTCACGTACCGCGAACTCGACGCCAGGGCCCAGCAGTTGGCCGACCGGCTCACCGCCTTCGGCGCGGGGCCCGAGCGTGTCGTGGGGATCGCGCTGCCCCGTACGGCCGAACTGGCCGTCGCGGTCCTCGCGGTAGTGAAGTCCGGCGCGGCCTATCTGCCGCTCGACCCCGCCTACCCGGCCGACCGGCTGGCGTACATCGTCGACGACGCCAGTCCGCTCGTCGTCCTCACGACCGCCGAGACAGCAGGAGCACTGCCCGAGGGCACACCGACACTCGACATCAACAGTGGATTGACGGCGCGTCAAAATCCACGCACAACAGCCGAGTCGATGCCCGAAAACCTCGCGTACATCACCTACACCTCCGGTTCCACCGGCCGTCCCAAGGGTGTTCTGGCCACCCATCGCAACGCCGTCGAGTTCGTCGAGTGGACCCACAGCGAGTTCGGTTCCGACCGGCTGGCCAAGGTGTTGTTCTCGACGTCGCTCAACTTCGACGTGTCGGTGTTCGAGATCTTCTCGCCGTTGCTGTGCGGCGGGCGGGTCGAGATCGTCGAGAGCCTCCTCGCACTCACCGACGGCACGCCCCGGGACGCCGGGCTGATCAGCGGCGTACCCACGGTCATGGCCGGTGTGCTCGCAGAACGGCCGGCCGTCTCACCGCACACGGTGGCCCTCGGCGGCGAACCGATCCCCGGACAGCTCCGCGCCGATATCGAGGCCGCGTTCCCCGGGGTACGGCTCGTCAACTTCTACGGCCCCACCGAGGCGACGATCTACGCCACCGCCTGGCAGTCGGACCTGCACCCGTGCGACGACGCCGCGCCTCCCATCGGCCTCCCCCTCGCCCGCAACCGCGTCCACCTGCTCGATCACGCCCTGCACCCCGTGCCCGACGGGGCCGTCGGTGAGGTGTACGTGGCGGGCGGCGGGCCCGCCCGCGGGTATCTCGGCCGACCCGGGCTCACTGCCGAGCGGTTCGTCGCCGATCCGTTCGGCGAGCCGGGGGAACGCCTGTACCGGACGGGCGACCTCGCCGTCCGTGGCCCGGACGGGCAACTGCGCTTCCTGGGCCGGGCCGACCACCAGGTGAAGGTGCGGGGCTTCCGTATCGAACTGGGCGAGATCGAGGCCGTGCTCGCCGCCCACCCGGCCGTCGCCGGCGCGGCGGTGACGGTACGGGAGGACGGCCCCGGCGGGAAGCAGCTCGTCGCGTACGTCGTCCCCGGCGAACCAGGCGTATCGCCTGACACCCTCCGCGACCACCTCGCCCACACCCTCCCCGCCCACATGATCCCGACGACGTTCGTCACCGTCGCCGCCCTCCCCCGCACCGCCAGCGGCAAGCTCGACCGCAAGGCGCTGCCCGCTCCCGACGCGCCCCGCGCTGCTGCGAGAACGGCGCCGCGTACCGGGGCGGAGCAGAAGCTGTGCGGCATCTTCGCCGACGTTCTCGGTCTCGAAGCGGCCCAAGTCGGTGTCCACGACGGCTTCTTCGACCTCGGCGGCCATTCCCTGCTCGCCCCGCGCCTCACCTCGCGCATCCGCGCCGAGCTCGGCACCGACCTGCCCCTGCGCGTCCTCTTCGACACGCCTACCGTGGCGGCGCTGGCCCGCCGGACGGCCGTGGGCGACCGGCCTGTCGACGCGGGTGCGGCCCCGCTGGGCCCGCTGCTCCCCCTCCGCACCCGTGGCCACCGCGAACCCCTCTTCTGTCTCCCGCCGGCCTCCGGCCTGTCCTGGGGCTTCGCCGGACTCGCCCGCCACCTCGCCACGGACCGGCCGCTGTACGGCCTGCAGTCCCGAGGCCTGATCCCGGGGCAGGAACCGTCCGGCACCCTGGCCGAGGTGGTCGCCGAGCACACCGCCCGCATCCGCGAGATCCAGCCGCACGGCCCCTACCACCTCCTCGGCTACTCCATGGGCGGCCTCGTCGCGTACCAGGTGGCCGTCGGTCTCCAGACGTCCGGCGAACAGGTCGCCCTGCTCTCGCTGCTCGACGCCTTCCCCGGGGCTTGGACCGCGCAGGGCCCCGCCCCCTCCGACCGCCCGGCACTGCTGCGCAGCCTCCTCTCCATCCTCGGCCGTCCGGCGCCGCTGGACGAGGACGAGCCGCTGACGGACCGGCGGTTCGCGGAACTGGTCCGTCGCGTGCCCGACATGCCCGGCAGCCTCGACGACGCCGAACTGGCCGCCCTGGTCGACGTCACGGCCAACAACCGGCGCCTGCTGGGCGAGTTCGCCCCGGCCCCGTACGACGGTGACCTGTTGTTCTTCACGGCCGCACAGGACCCGGACGCGCTTCCCGACCGGTACGGCGCCTGGCAGCCGTACATCAAGGGCCGCGTCGCCAACCACGACATCCCGTGCACCCACGGGGAGATGACCCGACCCACGTCACTGGACCGGATCGGCCCGGTGCTGGACAGCCACCTCAGGAGGAATCAGGCATGACCACCAACCCCTTCGACGACGACACCATCGAGCACTTCGTCCTGGTGAACGACGAGGGCCAGCACTCCCTTTGGCCCGCCTTCGCCGACGTCCCCGCCGGCTGGACCGTCGTACACGGCCGTGCGAGCCGCCAGTCCTGCCTGGGCTACGTCGGTGAGCACTGGACCGACATGCGCCCGAAGAGCCTGATCGAGGCCATGGGCCAGGGTCAGGGCCAGTGAGTACGACGGACGACGCGAAGGAGACAACCATGGCCACGCCTGACACCGGCACGATCAGGCTGGTGTGCCTGCCGTACGCGGGAGCGGGCGCCTCGTTCTACCGGCCCTGGACCGCCCTGACAGGCGACGCGCTGGAGATCGTCGCGCTCCAACTCCCGGGCAGGGAAAGGCTGATCGACGAGGAGCCGTACCGTGACGTCCACCTGGCCGTCGACGGACTCCTGGCCCAACTGCGCGACCGCCTCGGCGACGCCGGCGGCAGAGTGGCCCTCTTCGGGCACAGCCTCGGCGCGGTGCTCGCGTACGAACTCGCCCACCGACTGGCCGCCGAGCCCGGCGTCGAACTCGGTGTCGAGCCGGTGCACCTGTTCGTCAGCGGGTCCCCTGCCCCCGGCCAGGGCCGTGCCGGACGTGCCACCGGGCTGTCCGACGACGAATTCCTCGCCCGCGTCGGCGAGTTCGCGGGCTACCGACACCCCGCCTTCGACGACCCGGAGATGCGCGAACTGCTGCTGCCGGCCCTCCGCGCGGACGTCGAGATGCACGAGAACCACATCCCCTCGACCCAACTCCCCCTGGACATACCCCTCACGGTCCTCCGGGGCCAGGAGGACGAGTTGGTCGGTCACGACGACGCCGTGTCCTGGAGCAAGGCGACCGGCCGCGACTTCGCGTACGTCGAACTCCCCGGCGGCCACATGTACCTGACCGAGGCCGCACCGGACCTCGTCCGCGTCATCGTCTCGAAGCTGCCGACCTCTTGAAGGAGTTCCCCATGCGTCTGCACGGCAAGTCGGTCCTGGTGACCGGCGCCGCCCGTGGGCTCGGCAGGGCCACCGCACTCGCCTGTGCCGCCGAGGGCGCCGACCTCACCTTGCTGGACCTCTGCGCCGACCTGCCCGGCGTGCCCTACCCGCTGGGCACGCCCGGCCAGTTGGAGCACACCGCCGACCTGTGCCGGGAAGCAGGTGCGGCCGTCCTCACCACCGTGGCCGACATCCGCGACCTCCGTGCCGTACGGGAGGCGGTGACCCGGGCCGAGGACCGGTTCGGCCGGATCGACGTCGCCGTCAACAACGCGGGGATCGCGGCCCCCTCGGGCAAGCCGGTGCACGAGATCAGCGAAGACGAGTGGTCCCTGATGATCGACGTGGACCTGTCCGGGGCCTGGCGCGTGATCCGCGAAGTGGGGAAGGCCATGAGCGCCCGGCGCAGCGGCAGCATCGTCAACGTCGCCTCCACCGCCGGACTCGTCGGCTACCGCCACTTCGCCGGATACGTCGCCGCCAAACACGCCGTCGTCGGCCTCACCAAGGCCGCCGCGCTCGACTACGCGCCGACGAAGGTCCGCGTGAACGCCGTCTGCCCGGGGTCGGTACGTGACGACGCGGGAGCCGAGGGCCGCATGCTCGCCGAGATCGCCCGGGCACTCGACGTACCCGTCCACGACCACGAGAAGACCTTCGTCGAGGCCCAGCCCATGAACGCCCTCATCGAACCCGAGGACGTCGCCGCCGCGATCGTCTTCCTCGCCTCCGACGAGTCCCGCCGGATCACCGGCTCGGTCCTGACCGTGGACGGCGGATTCAGCGCCCGCTGACCCCCGGTTCTCCCCGACCCTCACGCCTCAAGGAGTACGGCCCGTGTCCGCCTCGCAGCCCGACCCAGCCCACTGTCACGCTCACGCGATCCGCGTCCGGTCGGCCCATTTCCCGGAGTCCGCCGGTGACCGGGGGCTGTGGATCGAGGACGTGCCCGTGCCGGCCACGGACCCCCTCGCCGAACGCCGCCGGGCAACCGAACTCGCCCGCCCGGCCCACGACACACGCAGGGTCCTGCTCCGGTACGCCGACGGCGTGTGCGACCTGATCGTCGTGACCCGGCGCGGCCGCGACAGCCGTACGGCCCTGGACCGGCCGCCGATCGCGCCCCCGCCCGCCTGGGGCCTGGGCTACGACGGCCCCGCCGCCCACTTCGCCGTCCCGCTGGACCAGGAGGGCGACGAGACGACCTGGCTCACCGCACTGGCCGTCACCCTGCGCCGCTACGACCCCGACACTCCGCCGGTCATCGGCACGGACCACGGCGGCCTCACCGTCGAACCGGCGGCCACACTGGGCGAGTTGAAGCTCTACCCGGCAAGGGGCCCCGCCCTCACGGGCCTGTTCTTCGGCACGCAGGACGAAGGGGAGGCAAAGGGCGAGATCGAGTACGTGCCCTGCCTCGCGCCCCCGTTCCCCCTGACCGTCTCCGTCTTCCGCGACTCGGGCGGGTGGCGGCTGCGCTGCGACCATCTGCGCAGCCACTTCTCGACGGAGATCGCCGCACAGTTCGTACGGCATCTGGTGCACGTACACGAGCAGGTCCTGAACCGCCCGCACACTCCCCTTGACGACGTCGAACTGCTCGACGAGGCGGAGCGTGCCCGCACTGCGGCACTCGGCCGCCCGGCCCGTGCCCTGGTCACCAGCCCGGTGAGCGTGCCCGCCGCGCTGGACCCGATCGTGGCGGCGACACCGGACCACGTCGCTGTGACCGACGGCGACACCGACCTGACGTACCGTCAACTCAACGAGCGAGCCGCCCGGTTGGCCGCCGGTCTGCGGGCGCGCGGAGTGGTCGGCGGCGACCGGGTCGGCGTGTGTCTGGAGCGTTCCGCCGAGCTGGTCGTCGTCCTGCTGGCCGTGCTGAAGGTCGGCGCGACCTATGTGCCGCTGGACCCCGCCTACCCGGCGGACCGGCTCGCCCACACGGCACGGGACGCGGAGTTGGGTGTGGTGGTCACCCGGCTCGCGGGGTTCCCGGCGGTGGCGGACTGCGTGCGGGTGACGCCCGACGAACTTGCGGACGGCCGGATTCCGGACACAAGCGGTCCGTATCCGTATCCCTCGCCCGACGACACCGCCTATGTCATCTACACCTCCGGCTCCACCGGCCGCCCCAAGGGCGTAGAGGTGCCCCACCGGAACGTCATCGCGCTCATCGACGCGACCCGCGACGAGTACGGGTTCGGGACCGACGACGTGTGGACGTGGTTCCACTCCAGCGCCTTCGACTTCTCCGTGTGGGAGATCTGGGGCTGCCTGCTGACCGGCGGGCGGCTGGTCGTGGTGCCGTACTCCGTGTCCCGTGAGCCGGACAGTTTCCGTGATCTGCTGGTCGCCGAGCGGGTAACCGTGCTCAGCCAGACCCCGTCCGCCTTCGCCCAGCTCCTGGACGTCGATCATGCCGAAGTGGCCGTGCGGCTGGTCGTGTTCGGCGGTGAGCCGCTGGACGCGCGGATGCTGCTGCCCTGGTTCGACCGGCACCCCGAGCGGCTGTGCCGGGTGGTGAACATGTTCGGCATCACGGAGACGACGGTCCATGTCACCGAGCAGACGCTGACCCGGCGGCTGGCGCTCGCCGCCACCCGTTCCGTCGGGCACGCCCTGCCCGGCTGGCACCTGTACGTGACCGACGACGCGGGACGGCTGCTGCCGCCCGGCGTGGCAGGCGAGATCTGTGTCGGCGGCGCCGGGGTGGCGCTCGGCTACCTGGGCCAGGAGGAGTTGACGGGCCGGCGGTTCGTGCCGGACCCGTTCACGGGCGGCGTGATGTACCGCAGTGGTGACCTTGGGCGCCTTCGCCCCGACGGGCGGCTCGAACACCTCGGGCGGATCGACAGCCAGGTCAAGATCCGCGGCTTCCGGATCGAACTCGACGAGATCCGCTCCGTTCTGCTGGAGGACCCGGACGTACGGTCCGCGGCCGTCGTAGTGTGCCGAGACGACCCGAAGGACGCCGCCACCGCCAGGATCGACGCGTACGTGGTCCTGGCTTCCGGGGGCGAGCCGGGCGCCGTCCGCGAGCGGGCCGCCGGGATTCTGCCCGAGTTCATGCTCCCGGCCACGGTCACCGCACTGGCCGCGCTCCCCCTGACCCCCAACGGCAAACTGGACGCGGCCCGGCTCCCCGCACCGGCCTCCCGTCGCACGGCCCCCGCCGTTGCCGCCGCCGACGGCGATCTGACCGCGAGCCTGGTGGAGATCTGGAGCGAGGTGCTTGGCGTCCCCGTCGGCCCGGACGACGACTTCTTCGAGCTGGGCGGCAATTCCCTGTTCGCGGTCCGTATCGGCGCGGCCCTGCGCGCCCGGGGCCTGCCGTCCCTGCGACTGCGGGAGCTGTACCGGCACCCGACCGTCAGGGGAGCGGCGGCGAGCCTGGGCGCGGCCGAACTCCCCGCCGCTGAAGGCGACTTGGCGGGGGCAGGCCTACTCCAGGACTAGGGCCTGTCCGGCGGATCAGGTCGGAGGAAAGCAGCGGTGCCTCATCAGCACGGGTGAGCGGGGCTTGGTGCGTGCAGCTGCAAGGCGGAGGAGGGCGTCGACGCGATGGGGGTCCCCCGCGCGAGGTTGTTCGAGCGTGGGGGAGTCGGCAACCGACGACAACGCCGCTGGGGGTCCCCCTCTGGGGGAGTGCGTGCCAAGCCCCGCGTCTCCGGCATGATCCGCCGGACAGGCCCTAGCGCCGCTCGGCCCTTGGACCAGGCTGCCCGGAAGACTGCGGTGCTGTCATGTCGAGCAGGAGCATGGCGTCGTGGTCGGGGGTGCCCGGCTCGGCGGTGTAGACGCCGAGGCGCTGGCCGGGGGTGTCTTCGAGGTGCATGCTCTGGCCGCTGAGGGTGAGGGTGCCGACCTGGGGGTGGTGGAACGTCTTCTGCTTCTTCTTGCGGCCGACGACGTCGTAGCGGTCCCACAGCTTGGCGAAGTCGGGGCTCTTGAGGACGAGTTCGCCCACCAGGCTGGTGAGGTCGGGGGCGTCCGGGTCGGTGCCGGCCTGGGCGCGGAGGCGGGCGACGCAGCCGCGGACCTGGTTGTCCCAGTCGGGGAAGAGGGCGGGCGCGGTGGGGTGGAGGAAGAGGTAGCGGGCGAGGTTGCGCTGGGTGGCGGGCCAGTCGGCGAGGCCCGCGTACAGGGCGAGGCCGCCGGGGTTCCAGGCGAGCAGGTCCATGCTGCGGCTGACGATGTAGGCCGGGTTGGGCCGCAGCGACTCCAGGACCAGCTTCAGGTGCGGGCCCACGGTGCGGCTCGGCGGCGGCGCCGGTTCGGGGGCGTACCGGGCCGCGCGGGCGGCGAGGTCTCGCAGGTGCTGGTGCTCGGCGTCGTCGAGGTGCAGGGCTCGGGCGAGGGCGTCGAGCACGGAGGGGCTGGGGCGGGTCTCCTTGCCGCGCTCCAGACGGACGTAGTAGTCGATGCTGATCCCGGAGAGCGTGGCCAGTTCCTCGCGGCGCAGACCGGGGGTGCGGCGCAGCCCGGTGCCCACGGTGAGGCCGACCTGGCCGGGGCTGGTCTGGGTGCGACGCGCACGCAGGAACCGGCCCAGCTCCATGTCGGCGCTCCTGCCGGTGCTCTGCCCGGTGCTGTGCCCGGTGCTCTGCTCGGATGCCATATCACCAGTGTCACACCGCGCTGACCTGCATGGCAGCCATGTGGGGGGTCCTGTCACACCCCTGAACGTCACTCCCTGGCACAGCTCGACCTGCCACCTGGGCCGGAACGGCGGGATGCTCGAAGAACCCGCGACACGTAAGGAACCCCCCATGCAGACCGTCACCCTCAACAACGGCGTGGAGATGCCCGTCCTCGGCTTCGGTGTCTTCCAGATCCCGGCGGAGCAGACCGAGCAGGCCGTCACCGCCGCCCTCGCCGCCGGCTACCGGCTGCTGGACACGGCCGCCGCGTACGGCAACGAGGAGGCCGTCGGCCACGCGATCAAGAGCAGCGGCATCCCGCGCGAGGAACTCTTCGTCACCACCAAGCTGTGGGTCCAGGACGCGCCCGCGCAGGAGAACACCAGGCGCGCCTTCGAGACGTCCCTGACCAAGCTCGGCCTGGACCACCTCGACCTGTATCTGATGCACCAGCCGTTCGGCGACGTGTACGGCCAGTGGCGTGCCATGGAGGACCTGAACCGCCAGGGCCTCGTCAGGGCGATCGGTGTCGCCAACTTCTACCCCGACCGGCTCCTCGACCTCACCCTCAACAACGAGGTCACCCCCGCGGTCAACCAGATCGAGACCCACCCGTTCTTCCAGCGCACCGCCGACCAGGACCTCATGGTCGAGCACGGGGTCCAGATCCAGTCGTGGGGCGGGTTCGCCGAAGGCAAGAACGACATCTTCACCCACCCGGTCCTGAGCGGGATCGGCGAGAAGCACGGCAAGTCCGTGGCCCAGGTCGTACTGCGCTGGCTGACGCAGCGCGGGGTCGTCGCCATCCCCAAGTCGGTCCGCGCCGAGCGTATGGCGGAGAACATCGACATCTTCGACTTCGAGCTGACCGACGACCAGATGGCGGCCATCGCCACCCTGGACACGGGCGCGACGCTGTTCTTCGACCACCACGACCCGGCGATGGTCAGCTGGCTCAGCGCGCGGCGCCTGGAGGCCTGAGCCGTAGCCGCGTCGTTTCCGCATGTCATTCCGCACGTCAATGAGGAGAAGAGCTGTGAACACCCGCACGCTCGGCAGCAGCGGACCGGAGGTCTCCGCGATCGGACTGGGCTGCATGGGGCTCAGCCACGGTTACGGCCCCGCGGTCGACGACCGTGACGGCATCGACCTGATCCGCGCCGCCGTCGACCTGGGCGTCACCTTCTTCGACACCGCCCAGGTGTACGGCCCGTTCACCAACGAGGAACTCGTCGGGCGGGCCCTCGCACCCGTGCGCGACGAGGTCGTCATCGCCACCAAGTTCGGCTTCTCCTACGACGGCTCCCGGTCCACCGGCCTGGACAGCCGCCCCGAGCACATCCGGGCGACCGTGGAGGACTCCCTGCGCCGGCTGGACGTGGAGAGCATCGACCTGCTCTACCAGCACCGGGTCGACCCCGACGTACCGATCGAAGAGGTCGCCGGCGCGGTGAGGGAACTCGTCGCGGCGGGCAAGGTCAAGCACTTCGGCCTGTCCGAGGCCGGGGTCGACGTCATCCGCCGCGCCCACGCCGTACAGCCGGTCGCGGCGCTGCAGAGCGAGTACTCCCTGTGGTGGCGCGAGCCCGAGGAGCGCATCCTGCCCACGCTGCTCGAACTCGGGATCGGGTTCGTCCCCTTCAGCCCGCTGGGCAAGGGCTTCCTGACCGGTTCGATCACCAGCGCGACGTCCTTCGGCGACTCCGACCTGCGCGGCAGCCTCCCCCGGTTCACGGAGGACGCCCGCGCGGCCAACCAGGCCCTGGTCGACCTGCTGGGGTCCGTAGCCGAGCGCAAGGGCACCACCACCGCGCAGATCGCGCTGGCCTGGCTGCTGGCCCAGCACCCCTGGATCGTGCCGATCCCCGGAACCACGAAGATCCACCGCCTACGGGAGAACACCGGTGCCGTCGATGTCGAACTCACCCCGAAGGACCTGGCGGAGATCACCGAGGCGGCCGACCGGGTCGACGTCAGCGGGGATCGCTACCCCGAACACATGCAGCGATGGATCAACCGCTGAGCCCGTCCACGTCCGCCGGGCGACCGGGGACGACAGCGCGGCGCGTCGACGATCCGCAGGGAGCAGGCCCGCCGCGCCGGGACGACGTGCGTTCCTTCGTGGTGCGCTTCTGGGAGGAGCCACCGTCGTGACCGGTGTCCAGCTCGCCGGCTGCTCCACGTCCGCGCCCAGCGGGGACGCGTCGAACGGGGTCGCGTCGAACGAGGACACGCCGTCGCCCGCCGAGCGGCCCGCGTCCGCCGGCTCGTCCGGGACTCGGGTCCTGCTGGCCTATTTCTCCCGGCCGGGCGAGAACTACTTCAACGGCGGACGCACCGACCTCAAGACCGGGAACACGGAAGTCCTCGCCCGGATGATCAGCGAGCACATCGAGTGCGACGTGCACCGCATCGAGGCCGTCGACGCGTACCCCGACGGCTACGACGCCACGGTCGCGCGCAATGTCCGTGAGCAGGAAGCCGATGCGCGACCGGCCATCGCCAATCCCCTGTCCGGGATCGACCGTTACGACGTGGTGCTGCTGGCCAGTCCCGTCTGGAACGTCCGAGCACCCATGATCATGTCGACCTTCGCCGAGCGGTACGACTTCCGAGGCAAGGCGGTCCACCCGGTCACGACGCACGTGATGAGCGGCCTGGGCACCACCGAGCGCGACTACGCGGCGCTCTGCCCGGGCGCGAACATCGGGGAAGGGCTCGCGGTGCGCGGCGAGGAGGTCCGGGAGGCCGACGCCGAGGTCCGGTCGTGGCTGCGGAGCATCGGCCTTCTCCGCGACTGACCGCGTCGCCAAGCGGTCCATTCTGGCAGTGCCGTGCCCTGTGGGACAGGTGAGAGAGGGGCCCTGTCACACCCTGGCAGACCGTTCCCCGGCACAACACGGCCTGCCACGCGGCCAGTTGGCCGACCAGGCTGGGCATGCCCCCACGTTCCCCTGCGAGAGAGTGAGCATGTCGACCGAAACCTCCGAGTCCGCCACGGCTCCCGCCGCCCCGCCTCCCCCCACCGGGCCCCCGCCCGTGCCATCACGCCGTACCTTCATCGCGACGACCTCCGTGGCCGGAGGTGTCATCGCGGCGGGCGGTCTGGTCGCGGGTCCGGTACTGCTCGGCGCGGAAGAGGCCGTTGCCGCCGAGGCGCCGCCCAGCAGCCGTGTCTCCTTGTCCGTGAACGGCGAGCGGCACACCGTCACGGTCGACAACCGCACCTCGCTCCTCGACCTGCTGCGTGAGCACCTGGGCCTGACCGGCTCGAAGAAGGGCTGCAACGCCGGTGCCTGCGGGGCCTGCACGGTGCTGGTCGACGGACGGCGTGTCAACTCCTGCCTCACCCTTGCGGTACGGCTGGAGGGCGCCGAGGTCACCACCGTCGAGGGCCTGGCCAGGGGCGGTCAACTGCATCCGCTCCAGCAGGCGTTCATCGACCAGGACGCGTTCCAGTGCGGCTACTGCACACCCGGCCAGATCGTGTCGGGCGTCGGCTGCATGCGGGAAGGCCACACCGGTTCGCCGGAGGAGATCCGGGAGTGGATGAGCGGCAACATCTGCCGCTGTGGGTGTTACGTGAAGATCGTGCGGGCGGTCGAGCAGGCCTCGGGCCGGAAGTGAGTGTCGATGCATCCCTTCGCTTTCACCAAGGCACCCAACACCCGTGCGGCGCTCGAGGCCGGCCGGCGCGGCGGCCGTTACATCGCCGGCGGGACCACCCTCGTCGACCTGATGCGCGAGACCGTCGAACGCCCGGCCGCACTGGTCGACATCGGCGCCCTGCCGCTGCGCGAGGTCACCGTCACCGAACGCGGCGGGCTGCGTATCGGCGCGCTGGTGACCATGGCGGAGGCCGCCTCCCACCTCAAGGTGCGCACCCTGTACCCGCTCGTCTCGCAGGCACTGGAACTGAGCGCGTCCGCCCAGCTGCGCAACATGGCGACCATCGGCGGCAACATCATGCAGCGCACCCGCTGCTCCTACTTCCGTGACGTGACGGCCGCCTGCAACAAGCGTGCGCCCGGCTCCGGTTGTGCCGCGCTGGAGGGCGTCAACCGCACCCACGCGATCCTGGGCGCCTCCGACGCCTGTGTCGCCACCCACCCCTCCGATGCCGCCGTGGCGTTCGCGGCGCTGGAAGCGAGGGTGCATCTCCTGGGCCCGGACGGGGCACGCCAAGTCCCCTTCGTCGACTTCCTGTTGCGGCCGGGCAGCACGCCGAACCGCGAACAGGCCCTCCGCGCAGGCGAGTTGATCACCGCCGTGGAGATCCCGGCCCATCCGCGCCCGCTGAAGTCCGGCTATCTGAAGGTGCGGGACCGCCAGTCCTACGAGTTCGCCCTCACCTCCGCGGCCGTCGCCCTGCACGTCCGGGGCGGCGTGATCCGCGAGGCGAAGGTCGCCGCGGGCGGTGTGGGGACGGTGCCGTGGAAGCTGCCTGCCGTAGAAGCGGCCCTCCTCGGCGAACGCCCCTCGGACCGCCTCTGGGCCGAGGCCGCCGCACACGCGGCGGACGGCGCCCGCCCACTCCAGCACAACCGCTTCAAGGTCGAGCTGCTCAAACGCACCGTCGAACGGCAGCTGCGCATCGTAGGAGGAAGCCGATGAGCCCCCAGCCGCAGGCAGCCGTCGGCGCACCCCTCTCCCGGGTGGACGGGCGCCTGAAGGTGACCGGGCAGGCGAAGTACGCCGCCGACCACGAGCCCGAGGGCGTCGTGCACGCCGTCGTGGTCGACAGCAGCATCGGCCGGGGCCGCATCACCGGCATCGACACCCGCGCCGCCCAGGCCCAGCCCGGCGTCCTTGAGGTGCTCCACCACGGAAACGCCCCCACGCTGCCCTACGGGCCCAACCCCGGCTCACTCAACCTCCCCGGCGAACGGCTGCGCGTCTTCCAGGACGACCGGGTCCGCTTCCACGGCCAGCCGGTCGCCGTCGTCGTCGCCACCACCCTGGAAGCCGCCCAGCACGCGGCGAGCCTGGTGGAGATCGACTACGACACCGAGCGGCCGACCACCGACCTGGCCGACGCCCCGGCGGCGGGCGAGCCCCGCACCTACACGCGCGGCGACGCGGAGGCGGCCCTGCGCGAGGCCCCCGTACGGCTGGAGATGACGTACCGGACCGCCCGCAACCACCACAACGCGATGGAGCTGCACGCCACCGTCGCCCAGTGGGACGGCGACCGGCTCACCCTGTGGGACAAGACCCAGTGGGTGCAGAGCCCACGTGACGAACTCGCCGCGAACTTCGGCATCCCGGCCGGGAACATCCGCGTCGTCTCGCCGTTCGTCGGCGGCGCGTTCGGCAACGCCGCGCGGGCCTGGCCGCACATCACCGTCGCGGCCCTCGCCGCCCGCGAGACGGGCCGCCCGGTCAAGCTCGTACTGACGCGCCGGCAGCTCTACTCCGGGGTCGGCTACCGGCCCGCGTACGAGTACAAGGTGCGCCTGGGCAGCGACAGCGGCGGACGGCTGACGGCCATGACCCACGACCTGCGCGCCGAGACGTCCCGCTACGAGACGTTCACGGAGCGCGGCGTGCTCGCCCCGGGGCAGATGCTGTACACCACCCCCAACGTCTCCCAGACGCACCGGACGGTGCCACTGGACGTGAACACCCCGACCCCGATGCGCGGCCCGGGCTACTCCAGCGCCGCCTTCCCCGTCGAGTGCGCGCTGGACGAACTCGCCCACGAGCTGGGCATCGACCCGATCGAGCTGCGGCGGCGCAACGAACCCGACAACGACCAGTCCAGCGGGCGGCCGTTCTCCACCCGGCGACTGCGCGAGTGCTACACCGTGGGCGCCCGGGAGTTCGGCTGGGACCGTCGCGACCCGAGGCCCCGCTCCACCCGCGACGGAGACTGGCTGATCGGCACGGGCATGGCCACCGCGCTCTACGACACGCTGCGCGCGCCGGGCCAGGCGTCGGTGCGGCTGGACGCCGACGGCACCGCCCTGGTCGAGTCCTCGACCAGCGACATGGGCCCCGGCACCTACACCTCCATGACCCAGGTCGCCGCCGACGCCCTGGGCCTCGCGGTCCGCAACGTCACCTTCCGGCTCGGCGACACGGACATGCCCACGGCCCCGCTCCACGGCGGCTCGCTGACCATGGCCAGCGTCGGGTCCACCGTCCAGGACGGCTGCGACAAGCTGCGGCAGCAGGCGATCGAACTCGCCGTCGGGGACGAGGGATCACCGCTGTACGGCGTCGCCGCCGAGGACGTCGTCGTACGGGGCGGCCGGCTGCACCAAGCGGACAACCCCGCGCGCGGGGAGACGTACAAGCAGCTCCTCACCCGCAACGAGCGCGAGTACCTCGAAGCGCTCGGTTCCTGGACCCCCGGTCAGTCGCGGTCCTCGATGTACGCGTACGGGGCGGTATTCGCGGAGGTCGGCGTGGACGCCCGGCTGGGCCTGGTGCGGGTACGGCGGATGCTCGGCGTGTTCGACGCGGGCCGGATCGTCAACCCGGAACTGGCCGACAGTCAAGCCATCGGTGCCATGGTCGGCGGGATCGGTATGGCCCTGCTGGAGCACACGGTCACCGACCACCGCGACGGCCGGATCGTCAACGCCAACCTGGCCGACTACCTCGTCCCGGTCAACGCCGACGTCCGCGACCTGAAGGCGATCTACGTCGACGGCCGGGACGACGAGGCCGACCCACTCGGCGTCAAGGGCCTCGGCGAGGTCGTCCTGGTCGGGGTGGCGCCCGCCATCGCCAACGCCGTCTTCCACGCCACTGGGCGACGGGTGCGCGACCTGCCCATCACCGCCGAGTCCCTGCTGTAGGCCAAACCCTGGGCAGCGGTGCACACACACCGCTGCCCGGGCTGTCCCTTCTGGAGATCCCGCCCATGCTGAACATCGCGGACACGCTGTACGACTGGTGCCGCGAGGCCCGCCCCTTCGCCCTCGCCACCGTCGTCCGGGTCAGCGGCAGCGCACCCCTGCCCGTCGGTACCGCGCTGGCCGTGGACGCCGACGGCGCCGTGGTCGGCAGTGTGTCCGGAGGCTGCGTGGAGGGCGCCGTCTACGAGCTGTGCCAACAGGTGCTCAAGGGTGACGAACCCGCGACACGGGCGCGGTTCGGCTACTCCGACGACGACGCCTTCGCCGTCGGTCTGACCTGCGGCGGCGAACTGGACATCCTGGTACAGCGGATCGACCCCACCGACCAGCCCCATCTCACCGCGGCCCTCGCCGAGGTGACGTCCGGCCGGCCCGCGGCCCTGGCCCAGATCATCGACGGGCCCGAAGAACTCCTCGGCGGGACCTTGAGCGTCACCGGCGACGGCAGCACGCACGGTGCGACCGCGGGCGGCGACTGGGAACGCGCGGTGGCGGCACAGGCTCGCGCGTATCTGCGGGCGGGCCGCGGCGGACTGGTCGAGCTGGGCGGAGACACGACGACCTGCCTGTCGGTCCTCGTCCACACCCATGCGTCCCGCCCCCGGATGCTGATCTTCGGCGCCGTCGACTTCGCGGGCGCCCTGAGCCAGATCGGCCGGTTCCTCGGCTACCGGGTCACGGTGTGCGACGCACGCCCCGTCTTCGCCACCGCCGCCCGCTTCCCGCACGCCGACGAAGTCGTGGCCGACTGGCCGCACCGCTACCTCGCCGCCACCGAGGTGGACGCCCGGACCGCCGTCTGCGTCCTGACGCACGACGCGAAGTTCGACGTCCCACTGCTGCACCTGGCGCTGGGCCTGCCCGTGGGCTACGTCGGCGCGATGGGCTCGCGCCGCACCCACGCCCAGCGTCTGGAACTGCTGCACGAGGCCGGCGTACCGCAGGAGCACCTGTCCCGTCTGCACTCCCCGATCGGCCTCGACCTCGGCGCCGGCACCCCCGAGGAGACAGCCGTCTCCATCGCCGCGGAGATCGTCGCCCACACGCATCACGGCTCGGGGACGCCCCTGACCTGGAGCACGGGGCCTATCCACGCCCGGTCGACCTTCGACAGTCGAAGCGCTTCGACAATAATGTCCTGAAGATCTGTTGACAGCTGATTGCCCTGCGTGTCAACTTCGAAGCGCTTCAACGATCCAGGCAGGCAACCGCCCTCCGCACCGCCACGCCCGCTCACCCCGGAACGGACGACCATGGCATTCTTCGACAACCCCGTGATCCCCGGCTTCAGCCCGGACCCGAGCATCTGCCGGGTCGGTGACGACTACTACGTGGCGACGTCGAGCTTCGAGTACGTGCCCGGCGTACCGATCTGGCACAGCCGCGACCTGGTGCACTGGCGGCTCCTCGGGCATGCGCTCGACCGGCCCTCGCAGCTGGCCCTGCCCGACACGGCCGCGTCCTCGACGGGCGTGTACGCGCCCACGCTGCGCCATCACGACGGCCTGTTCTGGCTGATCACCACCGTGGTCGCCGGAGCGGGCAACGTCCTGGTGACCGCCGAGGATCCCGCCGGACCGTGGTCCGACCCGGTGCCGGTCGGCGTGCCCGGCATCGACCCCGACCTCGCCTGGGAGGAGGACGGGACCTGCTGGTGCGTGTTCTCGGACGGCGGGATCCGCGGGGTGCGTATCGACCCGAAGTCCGGGGAGCTGCTGGGCGATCCGGTGCCGATGTGGTCGGGCAGCGGGCTGCAGTATCCCGAGGGGCCGCACCTGTACCGGATCGGCGAGTGGTGGTACCTGCTGCTGTCGGAGGGCGGTACGGAACGCGGGCACGCGCTGTCGCTCGCCCGCGCCCGTGCCCTGCCGGGGCCGTTCGAGCCGCACCCGGCCAACCCCGTGCTGTCGCACCGCAGTACGGGCCATCCGGTGCAGAACACCGGCCACGGCGACCTGGTCGAGGCGCACGACGGCTCCTGGTGGATGGTGCTGCTGGGCACCAGGCCGCGCGGTGACACCCCGATGTACCACGGCATGGGCCGGGAGACGTTCCTGGCGCCGGTGCGCTGGGAGGACGGGTGGCCCTTGCCCGGCCCCTTGGAACTGCGCGCCCAGGCCCCGGAGTTGACCCCTCACCCCTGGCCGCCGGAGCCGGACCGGGACGACTTCGACTCCCCCACGCTCGCTCCGCGCTGGGTGTCGCTCCGACGCCAGGACCCGGAAGCGGTCCAACTCGACGAGCGGCCCGGTTACTTGGTGCTCCACGCCCGCGCGGACAGCCTCGACACACCTGGCGCGATCTTCGTCGGCCGACGCCAGCGCGACGCGGACTGCACCGCGCGCACGCTGATCGACGTCACAGAGGGCGGCCGGGGCGGGCTCGCGGTACGGCTGGACGAGGCGCACCACTACGAGGTCGAGGCGGGCGACGGCATGGTCCGCGCGATCGCCAGGATCGGCCCGCTGCGCCACGCCGTCGCCGAACGGCCGGTGCCGTCCGGCCCGTTGACCCTGCGGATCGACGTGTCGACCTCCGACGTCCTGCCGCCCACCGTCACGGCCCGTGGCCATTTGCTCGGCGATCTCCAGGACGGCGCCTTCGACGTCCGGGAAGTACTGGTAGAAGGTCGCGGGTGAAGTCCCCGCCTTCCGGGCG